>JAJZOM010000081.1 GCA_021811505.1 Thermoplasmata archaeon
CGATGAATGGACCGGTCGGGATTTGATTAATGTTTTAAGGGAATACTAATCGCTCATTAGGTTAATCAGCTATTTACTTTGCTACTTTTGAACTCACATAATAATATATTAATATGACATTGTAATACTACAGTATGAAAAGAGTTGCAATAATGCTGGACGAAGGCTACCATGACTTGGAATTGTGGGTACCATATTACAGGCTGAGGGAAGAGAAGATAGATTTCGATATACTTGCCTGGGAAAACAGACCGTATAAGGGACAGTTTGGAATAGATTCCATACTTCCTACTAAACTCCTGTCAAACTTGCTTGACAGATATGGTCTGGTATTCTTTCCGGGGGCCAAATCGCCAGAAAATCTGTTGAAGCATCCTAAAACTGTTGGTATTATTGAGAAAATGTTCAAAGAGGGAACGTATTTTGCAACGATATGCCACTCTCCACTCTTGCTCGCTGAAGCGGGGCTCCTGAATGGGAAAGAAGTTACTGGGCATTCTTCCATCAAATCCGCGGTTGAAAAAGCGGGAGCAACCTATGTTGATTCGCCCGTGATCAGGGCATCTGATAGGATACTTACCGGCAGAACCCATTTCGACCTTGATGTGTTCATGCCGGAATTGGTAAACCTAGCGAGAACGATATGACAGACGATAGTATTAGAATGAAACTGGGTGTCAAGACACTGCTCTTTCCGGTTTTTGTTGTGATCGCCATCGCAATAGGTCTGACCATTGGATTTGGCTTTAAGTCCGAGAGCTCTGGCGTAGCAACCTACGGAATACCAGTCGGGCTCTTTTTCATGATATATCCTGCAATGGCAAAGGTCCGACTCGATGATATGGGCAGAAGTCTTAAAAATATCAGAACAGTTGGGCTGATGGTTTTCCTGAATTATGCGATCGCGCCATTTCTTGTTGCGGGGATAGCGTATTTTTTCATCGACGTGATGTACATACATTATGGCTTCCTGAGTTCTGCAGTCGCTTCCCAGGTGCTGGTGGGCATCATTCTGCTTGGCGTAGCACCATGTATTGCAATGGTCATGGTCTGGACTGATCTCGCTCATGGCAACCTGCCCCTAGGGGTTTCTTTTGTTGCCTGGAACTCAATAATACAAATCATAACCACGCCTTTCCTTGTGTATCTCCTTGCGAGAACTTCTGTTATCATAAATCCATTCCTGATCCTGGAGAGCGTCTTCTTTTATCTGGTTCTCCCACTGCTGGCAGGAATGTTAACCAGAAGGCTGCTGCAGAGGAAGCAATACTTCTCCAAAGTGCTAAGTATCCTTGGATCGATACAAACAGTCGCACTTTTGTTGACCATAGTCGTGATATTCTGGGGGGAAGGCTATGGAATTATTGACACACCGTCACTGGTCTGGATGGTTGGAATTGTGATGCTCATCTTCTACTTCGTTCTGTTCCACCTGGGATATCTCACTTCAAGAAAAGCTGGTTACGATTATCCGGACTCAACTGCCATAGGCTTCACGGTTTCAGCACGGGATTTTGAGGTGAGCATTGCAATTGCTGTGGCGGCCTTTTCAGCGTATCCATATGTTGCTATAACTACTGCAATAGGACCGATGCTGGAGATTCCTCTGATGCTACTGCTCGTATGGATGCAATTAGGAAGGATGCAAAAGATAGAGGTAACAAGGAAGTACAGTACAACAGCGGTGAGCAAATGAGTGATGAATCTGAGTTTTGTGAGATAAAGAAGATCGAGAATGTCAACATCGACGAATATGATGAAGTATCCAGAATTCTCAGTGCTCTGGGGAACAGGGCCAGAATTGCCATACTGCAAATCATGACAAAGTATCATGAAGTGTGTGCTTGCGAGCTCCAGCCGGCTCTGGGAATGCCACAGCCGACAGTTACAACGCACCTTCGGAAAATGTATGACATAGGCCTTCTCAAGCAGAAAGAAAGATGGAAATTCAGCTATTATTCTATTAATCCAAAATACAGGACTTTTGTCAGGGACATCCTTAGAAACGTCTCAAATAACTTGGAAACTGCGCCGCATTCTCCTCTTGGGAAGGAAAGGAAGGGTGACAACAATGGTGAATGAAGGACCGATGAATTCTCAGGCATATACCCAGAGAAATAAGAAATTAAGGAAGGTGGGTTTGGATCTTGGTCAGGTTAGTGGAACGGAGTGGTTGATCATAATAGCCGCGTTCATAGGCAGATATCTTTTGCAGTTCTATCAAACATCCATCGGCTCAATTGGACTGGCATTTGGCATGGATTCTTTCGAGGTGGGCATTGGATTTGCATTATTCACCGTGGCGTTTGCCATTGCTGCATTCCTCATGAGAAAGTTCAGACCAAGTCAGCTGAAGACCGTAGAGATAATATCGCTTGCGTTTCTTGGCATAACTATGCCGATATACATAGTTGCGACCGGGTTTGCAGAGGTATATACGCTCATGGTTATTGACGGATTTATAACCGGTCTTGTTATGGATTCGTTCATGACGATGGCAGGTATGGCATCAAAGGATCAATCAAAGAGACAGGTGGAACAGGCATCATTCTCTTTCTGGGTTGCTCTTGCCCTCATAGTTGCGCCGTTCACAACAGGCTATCTGATGCACCTGGGGATCAAAGAGATCTTCCTAATATTCGCTGTTATGGCGTTTATTGCGATTCCGTTTGTAGCTTCAATGAGAGGAAAATACTCTCTGCAGTATATGGAGTCGAGAGGACACCGTGGAAATATAAGCATCGCTTCTCTTTTAAGGAACAGGCAGTTTACTGCTCTTTCGGTATATATAATCTCTTTATGGATTATTTGATATAATAAACTGTATATCGTGACTTTACATGCTTTGAATCTTAAAACACTTTCAGGTGGCTATTGCACGGACCCGCCAGGAATTTGGGTTCAGGGTGCTAATTCAGGTCCCTGATGCCAAGGATGTCCATGGCCTTTCTCCCCCTCTCGTCCTCCGACTTTATCACTTTCCTGACTGATCTTCCTCTGGCGAGCATGGTTATCCTGATCGTTTTCAGGATCTCCGTGGTGGATGCCAGCGATCCGATCTCACTTATCCTGTTGTAGATCAGGGCAAGGAACAGGTATGCTATGTGGGAAAAGAGCATGTGAACCCTTATCTTCTGGTCCGTCCAGTGGTATTCCGGGGACATGAGATCACGCATGCTGATGGTGCGGAAGCAGTGTTCCACCCTGTTCCGCTTCCGGTAGAGATCGATGATGTCCCCGGATTTCACGTTTTCAATGTCCGTGAACAGCGCCCCCTTCCCGAGCATTCCCAATCTCTCATGCATGCGTTCCCTGTTGACCCTGAGATCCGGCAGGAGAATTGTCTCCTGCAGGTGCACGGATTCCAGATAATATTGCGCCCTGATCAGGGCATCGGAATCCCCAGATGCCATGATGCTGCGTACCTTCATGTATGCCATTTTGAACCTCTTCATGAAGGAGATGATCTGTCTCTTCTCCAGCCTGGAACTGTGGTATACAATGATCCTGTGTTCCCTGCCGTAAACTCTCTTCCTGGTCTCGGTGAACGAATCCCTCCCAAGCGGAATTGCCATGAGGTCCCTGTGATCCGACTGTATCAGTGCGCCAACGTACATTCTCTTCTCTATCTTCTTGACATTCTCCTCCGAATTGTATCCCCGGTCAAAGATCAGTATTGAATCGTCAGGGACATTCTCGACGATCATCCCGAACGTGTTGACATCCGGTTCATTGCCGGGATACGAGTCACCATAGAGCGGTATGTAATCCTCGTTGGCCTCTATGTAGTATGCGATCTGGTTCAGGTCATATCTGTGAGCCTTGTTATGACCCCTCCTGGCCATGCCGTTCTCCCTCATGTAGGTGTAGAAGTTCGATCCGTCGATGAAGATCCTCGAGCGATCATAGCCCATGGAGATCAGGCGGTCCCTGATCCTGACCTTGATCTCCCTGATCTGTGGTTCCGTGAAGCGATCCATGACGTTCCAGTAACCCTGTGAAGATACCTGTGAATATATGGTGGATGCGAAATCGGTGGCCATCCATTCAGCCATGCCATTCTTTGATCTCGGGTCGGAGAGCCTGTTCATTACAAACAGCAGCACATAGTCCCCCGGTGACATGCCGCTACCCCTGTGCCCCATAATCTCATCCACAATGACCTTCACCCCCACTGTCCTGTCCATGGCGATTACCGATGCAGTGGCACCGTAACCGAGGGAAGTGATCTCGAGATCCGCACCCGGATTCTCGAGAATACGGGCAAGCCTCTCCTCATCGCCTATGTATATCTCCTTCGTCACCCTGGACTGGCCATTTTCCCATTTCTTCCACCTTAGCACCATGTACTTCTTCCCATGCACAGATTTCCAGACGATTCCAGGCATGAACATGTATGCACCCTGTGAATAAAAACCTTACCATCCATGACCACACAAACGCCCTGAAATACCAACCATGATGAACCAGGCTCAAATACACGCCGTAGCACCCTGACAAGCGGACCCGAAAAACCAGTGAAACACAGGTTCCACAGAATAAAAGGAGACGATTGATGTAAAGTCACGTATATTTAATTATCTTATACCGTATTAGCGGCTGTTGAACGGAATTCCGGAACATTGTCTGAAGCTGAATGGAAACGCAAAGAGGGCATGGAACTGCTAAGGTCGGGCATGAAGCAGACTGCCGTG
>JAJZOM010000176.1 GCA_021811505.1 Thermoplasmata archaeon
CCGCAAAGCAAAGTGTGGCAGATTACTCCTCTCAGAGAGGTTCGGGACATAATAATTCGAGCAAAAATAACGGCGTTATTTCTCCAGACATGTTCCCGCGCCCACCGGGAGGCGGTGGCGGTACGACGCCCAGTACTGTGACATACATATACAATATCGGCGAACCCTCGGCAAGCGCTGGTGAAGCCTCATATGATTTACAAATAAGCATTGGAGGCGAAAGATACCTCCCAGGAAGTGATATAACTTTGAACACTGACCAAACATACAATTTCAGTTTCACAATTTATAACAATGCTTACGGATACTTTGAAAATAACGACATAACCTTGAATTACTGGTATACCACTTCCGGATCTGTACAAAACGTGTCTTACTCATCTGGAAATTCAAATTGGATTCTCACCCCGGGAAACGAGAATGGAATACTTCTTGCGGTTACAAGTTACCCTGCAAACTGGGGAGGCGCAGTAGCCAACGAATTCGGTTCACAGGGATGGACCTTTCATGGCGCTTCCGCTAAAGTGAAGATTCCATCCGTAACCTACAGTGGAAGTGGAGTCAATGATATAAGCATCTGGACGGGCGTTGGGGGAGTAGGATATGGATATGATTCATACCTCTGGCAAGCAGGCCTTGCAGTAAATGTCACCTCGGACGGTCAGGAAACCGTCATACCGTGGTGGGAGGCCTTCAACGGGGTGAGCTCTCGACCACTAAATAACCCGCACTTTTATAACTCTGAGAGTGGGGTATTTTCTCCAGGGGATTTGGTGAATATAAGTGTGTCTGTTATAGTCATAAACGACAGTGTGGAGCAGACTGGCTACTACTCAATTCACGATCTCACTAATAATAAATGGTGGAACGGTTCAGTACCGGATCTATCCAGTACGTACTTCAATGGCTCTGGAGATAATTTATACTCATCGGAGGCAATAGTGGAAGTGCCGCCAAGCAGTCATGGTGTGGTTTTCAATGCACCACTATTCTATTCCATAGATTTCTCCTCAATATATTTCGATACATATTTGGGAAACACAACTTTGGGATACAAGGCCATGGCCTTCACCCCTCTCTACATAGTCGAACTGTGCACGCATAATTATGACTTTACTACAGACATGCAGTTGGGGTGGGATCAGTTTTCTATCGTGGGAGAACTGTGATCCGCCTTGAGATGAATGATAACAACAGTGCATGGCAAGACTATCGCACATGTGGAAGAATTGGACGCCGGAAAGAAGTGAGTTGATGAAGAGCGGGATAAAATTAGAGCCAGAAGCAGGCGGAAAAATTACTTGTGGCTATTCATCTATTATGGACTCGGTGTGACCGATGAGACTCAAGATTGCAGCAATTACTGTATTTTTCATTTTTTTGCCCCTCTGTTTCGCACCTGCGGGAGAATACAATCATCCTGTGGCTAGGAACGTTTCCTCCCCTGCGCTATCCGATCCCTCTCCACTGAACTACAGTGTGTCGCCAATAAACATTTCGGTCGGAAGTATCCCATCCAGTTTGGCTGTGAATACAAGAAATGGAGATGTGTACGTCTTGAATACCAATTCCAGCAATGTCTCAGTTATTTCTGTGAACAATGTCGTCATAAATACTATCCCTGTGCCGAAGAACCCCGTTAGAGGTTCTGCTTCTCAATTAATCTACGACCCATTCAACAGCTGCGTATATGTGATGAATTATAATTCACCGAACTTGACTGTGATCAACGCCACCACTCAATCTCTAAGCTATATTGGAGGTCCCCACAGTATGGTATCCATGGCATATGACTCCGGAAACAACGATATTTACGTTTTCGATGCCTACGTCGCGCCATCGGTAGAAGGTATTTCTGTGATAAGCCCTTCCAACAGGATCATGGAGAATTTAACAGTGCCATCCCCGGGTTTATTCGCCTTACAATCCTCAGTTTACGATCCTTCTGACAACAGTTTCTTTTTCTTGGCAAACTGGGAGGGATGGAATGTTGTTGCTGATTTTAACCTGAATTCAATGAATATATCAATTGTTAATGACACAAAGCAGTACAATAATTACCTTTCTATTGTGTTCGACCCGTCTAACAGCTGCGTATATCTGGCAAGTTCTGATTCCAACATTATGGTGATAAATTCATCCACGAACGCAGTAACACATTACTCTATAGCTGGATTATTTCCTGTTATTGCGTATGATTCCATGCTTCATGACATTGTTGCTCAAGTCTTTTCCAATAAGAACACCCTTATGTTCTATTTCCTTAATGCTGAGAATAATTTAACATTCACCGTCTACATCGATTTCTCTTATTTTTATTTCGTATTTGTTTATAATCATGTTGATAACTCGCTTTACGCTTCAGGGGCTTATAACAATCAGGTAACAGTCTTTCCATTGCCTCCTCCCGGTGCCGGTGCTGGCAGCAATGAAGGTATGTTCCTTGTATACGGTGTGATATCAGTTGCGGTGGCAACTGCTTCCATTCTGATGTGGACGCGGATAAGAAGGAGTCGCAAGCGAGGAAAACTGCAATAGTACGGCTTTAATCCTGGCTATTCAAGGAACAGACATTTCTGATAACCTCATCGATAATTTCCCTCTTCGTTGCGGAAAGTATTCAAGACGCAGAAATGCATGGTGCAAGCGCAAAGTCGCTACGATGAGGACCCAGATTGCCCCACAAAATTGGATAGACGGGAAAACCCAAGGTAGAATAGATTACAAGAAGGTATAGATCATAGTGCCTTGTACCGTGGAATTCGCGAATTTCTTTGGCTTCTGATTTGAGGTACCATTGCCACGCGGTTCAGAATGCAGTATGTGTCTCCAGACTTGCGCCGTGTAAACAGGTTTTAATCCGTCTGATGACATAACGGGATCATATGTCCCTAAAGGGAATTGTTATGGCAGGCGGCAAGGGTACCAGGCTCAGACCCATCACGTATTCGATTCCGAAACCGCTGGTGCCGATTGCCGGGAAGCCGTGCATAGACTACATGTTATCCTCGTTCCACCAGGCAGGCATCGATGACGTGGTAATTACCACCGGATACAAGTTCGAGGCCCTCATAAAAGGGGTTCTTGAATTCAAGGATAAGGCTCAGCACATCCTTTTCTCAGTGGAAAAAGAACCTGCCGGAACTGCCGGAAGCATAAGACTGGCATCAAGATTCATAGACGATACATTCGTGGTTGGAAGCGGAGACGTACTCTCCGACTTCAATGTCATGGAAATGGTGGAATCGCACAGAAAAAGTGGAGCGAAACTCACGGTAGCACTGACCAAGGTGAACGACCCTTCCCAGTTCGGGGTTGCGGAGCTGAAGAACGGGATTATAAAGAGATTCATGGAGAAACCGTCCCCCGGAGAGGCTTTTTCGAACCTTGTGAATGCAGGTGCCTACGTGATAGAGCCGGAGATACTGGATCACATACCGGCAGACATCCCGTATGATTTTGCAAAGGAACTTTTCCCGGACCTCATGAGGAACGGAATAAATCTCCATGGATTCAAGATAGAGGGCACATGGCTGGACACTGGGAGGCCCATGGACATGATCATGGCAAACCAGTTGATGACCGAAAAATATGGAACTGACATGAACACTGATTCAGTGAAGGGAAAAGTGATATTTCGGACAGGGGCGGCCATCCTTGCATCAGCGACAATCGCGGGCAATACCTTTATTGGAAAGGATGTGCAGGTAGGCAAGGGCACCAGTATCTCATCATCGGCCGTATACGATAACGCAGTAATAGGGAAGAATGTGGAGATCGTGGACTCCATGATCATGGATCATGTGAAGATTGAGGATAACGCGAAGATACACAAATCCGTGATTATGAAACAGACAAACATAGGAGAAGGGTGCGAGATCAGCGAAAGCGTTCTTTCCCCCAGGCTTAAGCTCCAGAGCAAATCACGTGTTTACAATGTCTCCCTCTCCTCAGAATTCATAGAAGAGGATTAGAGGATACATTCACGACTGCACGTAGTTTGAGATTTCCAGAAGATTCCCGTCGGGATCCCTGATGTATACGGATTCTATACGCCCAAGGGCACCCGATCTGAAAACCTGTCCCTCCTCAATCCCGATTCCAAGCGGAGTTGTTTGGAAATAATAATATCACAACTCTGGTTATTGATGTGTTGGATACGAGACTAATATCTTCCAGGTTCAGTGACATACTTTCCCTCCTCAGAAAATTCGGGTTCTCCGAGGATGAGGCCATGTCTTATGTTGTCCTGAGCACAAAAGGGTCAGTCAGGGCCTCGGAACTTGCGACGCTCATCGGCATGGGAAGATCGAAGGCCTACAGGATAATAGCCGATCTTCAGCAGAAAGGTGCAGTTGAGATTGTTTCTGCTTCCCCGATGATATTCAGGTCCGTACCTCTTTCCTCCCTTGCCTCTTTCCTTATAATGAGCTCAGAACAGAATCTTCAATCGCTCAGGAACGAGAGCAGATCGGCAATTGAGAGATTTGAGAAGGAGATGGCTTCGTATGGAACTGACAGTGCTGCCCTGGAATTCAGTTTCAGGATAATGAGGGGGGTCACACCGATACTTTCTTCGATCAGTGAGATGATTGCTTCATCCGGAAACAGTGTGAAAATGATCCTCGAACGACGCAATCTTTTCCGTCTGGCCTCCGGTTCAGCCATAGTGTATCTTTCAAGGAAGGTTG
>JAJZOM010000162.1 GCA_021811505.1 Thermoplasmata archaeon
CATTCAGGTTCGAGAATAACCCGGCGTGTCCTGCCACCCCTCCCAGATAATATGAGTTCTCATCGTGTACTTTCCCCCATAATAATCCACGATCAGCTGTTACCTCTGTCGGGGCAATCTCTTTCCTGTCAAAGTCAGGTTGGAATCCCGTAGTTCTGAGATTCAGGGGAGCAGAAATGTATTCCGCAAAAAGTTCCCGTAAGGTTTTTCCGCTAATTCGCTCTAGGAGAAAGCCCAGCAGAATGAAATTCAAGTCACTGTAGTTCTCTTCCGAATAAATTTTCTCAGGCTTGCAGACCTGTTCCATGGCATTCAGGTACTTATCCTGTGTTTTTCCCGTTTCGTACATAGGTATGTGAGGCAGAAAACCAGAAGTATGCGTCAGAAGTGATTTCACAGTCAACTTTTCGATGTTGGTGTATCCTCTAAACACGCCATAGGTCTCAAGGGGGTCTTCAAGGGCTATTTTTCCGGTTTCCAGAAACTTAAGGGCAAGAGTTGCGGTAGATGTTGGTTTTGTCAGAGATGCAAGATCATAGATTGTTTCATTTGTATAGACAAAAGCCAAATCCCCTATCTTCCCCACAGAATTCTTATAGAGTATCTTCTTCCCCTTCGCAACGAGGACGCTCATGCCATGTGATACCTGTGGAACGGCCCCGGCTATTAACTCATCAAGATTCTTTTGGAAATTTCCCAGGAAGTCATCATCTATCACGCTTCACCAGTTCCTGCGCGTTGATAAGTTCAAATCCTATTAATTTTGGTCTCGATCACCTTGGTCCTTGAACTGAATAAAATAATTATCCTTCCGGCGATTGTTGACTCCAATGTCTTCATATCCAGTCAGCAACGATAATGTAAGTTGGGGTGCCAGCATTCCGATGAGGGACGGTGTGAATCTGTCATGTGATATCTTCTTCCCTGAACAATCTGGAAAGTTTCAAACTGTATTATTACGTACTCCGTACGGAAAGGGAACAGATGAAATCTATAAGGTTGCTTCCTATTTTTCGAAAAAAGGTTTTGTGTTTGTTGCTTGCGATGTAAGGGGGAGAGGTGATTCTGAAGGTATTTTCACTCCGTACTTAAGCGAAGCAAGAGACGGATATGATGCGATAGAATGGTGTGCAAGGCAAAAGTGGTCCAACGGAAAAGTGATCACACGGGGAGCTTCATATTCGGCCAGGATACAATGGCTCACTGCGCTAACGAAGCCTCCGCATCTTGCGGCAATGATCAGCACGGTGTCACCATCCGATCCTTTCGTTGAGGACCCTACGTGCATACCAAGTCCCCTTGTGATCTCGTGGCTTTTCCTGATTTCTGGAAGGATGCTCCAGAACATTAAGAATGTGAACTGGGAGAAAATTTACTGGCATCTGCCTTTGAAGGACATTTCCAGACTCACAGGAAGAGAAATCCCATTCTGGGATGAATATTTCAAGTACAGGCCCAATGATAAATTCTGGGACCAGCTCAGATATCAGGGGAGATTCAATGAAATAGATGTCCCTGTACTGCATGTATCGGGCTGGTACGACGATGAGCAGATAGGGACTCCTCTGAATTTTGCTGGAATGAGAAATAATGCTCCGTCGGAAAAGGCAAGAATGTCTCAGAGACTTTTAATGGGGCCCTGGCCACACAATGTCAACTCAGCACAAAAACTCGGAGACATTGATTTCGGTCCGGATTCTGTTATCGATCTCCAAGGTTATGAGGTTGAATGGTTAAATCTAGTGCTTTCGGAAACGGCGACCGATAAGCACATTGAAGATCCTGTAAGGATATTTGTAATGGGCTCAAATGTTTGGAAAACCTTCAGTGAATGGCCCCCGAAATCAGTCTCTTACAACAGCCTTTATCTTAGCTGTAAAGGTTCCGCAAATAGTAGGTTTGGATCCGGTGTGCTTATACCAACGGTTCCTGAATACTCAAGCCGATTTGATTCATACGTTTACGACCCGGCTAATCCGGCTCTATTCATAGCTGATGAGAATTTTGCCCAGATCGGTGGACCAGACGACTATTCTTCAATAGAAAGGCGAGACGATATTCTTGTCTACAGTACTGGAAAATTATCCTCAGATGTTGAGGTCATCGGGCCCGTAAGGGCAGACCTTTATGTGTCATCTTCCGCAGTTGACACAGACTTTACGGCTAAATTGCTTGATGTGTGGCCAAACGGGTACGCTCAGAGGTTGTGTGACGGAATAGTCCGGATGAGGTACAGAGACGGGTATATGGATGAAAAGTATATCGTTCCAGGTAAAATATATCGTGTGACAGTTGATTTATGGAACACCTCGAACCTGTTCAGGACAAACCACAGTATTCGAATCGAAGTATCGTCCAGTGCATTTCCGAAGTACGCAAGGAACCTTAACATCCGCGGGAATCCGGGAGAACTGGAATCATGGGAAACGGCCGTGCAAAAAGTATTTCATGGATCGAGCAATCCTTCCAGGATCATTCTTCCCACCGTTGGATCTCTGGATGGCAGGTTTGAATCCTGACACGAACTAATTTATATGCTTTAAATCTAATCACTCTCGATGCGGTCAGGGTTTTTCATACAGACAGGAATAAGGGGTGTTGAAAGGAATCAGGCCTTGAAAATAATTTCATCCATGCTACCGTCTTCAATCGTATTATTCAAAAGCGATTTCAACAATGAAGCTGAGTTGCAGGGACTCATAAAGGATATCCAGAAGTTATATGCAATCGAGAAAGGAATAGCTCCTCCTGTTTTCGCCATAGACCAGGAGGGTGGAAACGTTGTAAGGATACCATGGCTGAATTATAACCCAAGTAATTATTTCCTCGGGCAGGTTAATAACGAAAAACTTACAAATTATATCGGACTTGTCACCGGGAACGATCTTTACCGACTTGGAATAAGATGGAATCTGGCTCCGGTGCTGGACATACTCAACAATTATAATCAGGTTCTTCTCGAAAGAAGCTTCGGTGAAGATGTTGAAACCGTTGCAGTAAACGGGGCGGCGTATATTTCAGGACTACAGAATCAGGGTGTCGCTGCAACTGCAAAGCATTTTCCGGGCCACGGTGGAGTCCTTGAGGACTCGCATCAGACCTTGCCAAGAGATAAAAGGTCCATGAACGCATTGCTTAACGATGCCTTTCCATTCAAGGCTGCAATAAAGGCAGGGGTAAGGGCAGTAATGCTTTCTCACGTACTGTATGAAGAACTGGACCCCGATAATCCTGCTACATTGTCACAGAAAGCATACGATTTACTGAGAAAAACGTTCCAGTTCAACGGGCTCGTGATAACCGATTCTGTTGACATGAAAGCAGTATCCCAGAACTATTCAACGACGGAAATTGTTTCAAAATCAGTAGGGCTTGAAGCGGATCTGATAGAGTGTGCTGATCTTCAGACATCGATTGAACTAAGCGATTCTATACAAGGCATCGATAGCGACAAATTGAAGAAAAAAATCGAAAGAATTTCATCATTCCTCCCGGAAAAAAAGGTTAAGTTCAAGCCTCCAAGTGAAGTTCTCCAGTCATTTTCAATCATCTCAAACAGGGCATTTAGACAGATCTACATTGATCCCGGCAAACATTTTTATGTTGTGTTGCTGGATAATACGATTGAAAGCCAGGTCGCGGAGGAACATTCAATAGCCAGCATATTGGCAAAAAGTCTGAAGGAAAACTACTTCGACTTTACGCTAATGGATGCAGCCGCCTTCAGGGGATTCAACATTTACGGGATACAGATGATTATCGTGGGTCGAAATGAGCACCTTAAAGACAGGATTTCATCAATTACCGAGAAATGCGGACAAAACAGGTGTGTCTTCATCTCCACAAGTATATCAAAGGATACCGGAATCATTCCGGAAAATATTGGATATATCGCCGCCTATTCAAGCAAGCCTGAGAATGTCCTTGGGGCTATCTACAGGGCTATGAAGTTCTTCTGATAGCCGGGTGGGGGAGGGAAACGACGAACCACTTTCCATTACTTTATGCCGTTCATTGCGGCACCTTCGCTTAGGGAATAAGGCCTGTATTATGATCGGTGAATATTGCCATTGATTCGCTCCTGAATCCCAGGTTTTCGTATAGGCTCTTCGCTGTGGAATTATCTGACCTTACAAACAGGGACGCATAAGAAGAGAATTTAGCAAGATCTTTCAGGATTCTCCTTATTACGTCGCTAGCATATCCTTTTCCCCTGTGTTCCCGGGAAGTAAAAAATGCTCCCACTGTTGAAATATCACTATTAATGGACATAATTGCGCCTCTGGAAACAAGCAAGCCGTCGTGAAGGATGCCGTAAACCAAACGTTCGTTAATAAATCTGGCTTCCCTGGCCAGTACTTCCGCATCAGCAGGTCTCTCCGAATATCCTGCCAGATTGAGTGATCCTTCAGCGTTGTTCCTGTCAAGTTTCAGGACTCTCTGATCCGTGCTGGTGATTTCCGGAGTATGGTCAAGTTTATTCAACATAAGGTTCTCGCGAAAATGTATCGAATCTGGAAAAGCTATTTTCAGGTCTTCTTCAAGTTTAAACGGAGCCTGAATGGTAATCTTCTCATATTTTATGGAACGTAAAAGGGCAGGGGCAGATTCTTCAGAACCGGTGATCCAGGCTAGCGGATCATGCCATATGTGCGGGTTATAGCCGGAATGGAAGA
>JAJZOM010000282.1 GCA_021811505.1 Thermoplasmata archaeon
ATTCCGAGACAAGTGATGATATGTTGGAAATACTTTTTCTCCTTATCTCTGGAGGTATCATCATGCCCAGCAAATATTCCCTGAAATGTTTCCTGACCTTTTTCTTCATGCCGGCTGTCATAAGATCGGAAAATTCACCGATCATTTTAGTTATGGATGCTACAGAACCAACAGATGTCTTACAATCAACTGACAAATATAGTGAAGTGGCTTAAATCCATTGTGTTTTAAGGTTGTTTTGCAAAAGTATTGTATTTAGTGGGAGTGGATAAAGATAATCTCTTAACTGCATCAGTGAAACATGTCGGATGTTACACTTATTCATGATTAGCTGCTTACACAGAGTGGGTGAATGGCATAAGGGGCATTTTACTTGTGGTCTAACAGAGTTCAAGCCAGTGTAGATTCCGCCAGCAACCTTTGAAGTGGGAAGCTCTCTCCGAGATCTGGGGGAAGGCCACTTGGTATTGCCGGAAATCTCATTCACTTAACTTTTTGAGCAGTTCCTGCCTGGAGAAAGGGAGACTCCTCAATCTTACACCCGTTGCATTGAAAATTGCATTCCCGATAGCTGCTGTGACAGGTATTATGGGTATTTCTCCAAGAGATTTTGGTCCGTATGGATCCTTTGAATCCTCAAAAACAACCTTGATTCTCGGAATGTCTACCATATTCGGCAACCTGTACAGAAGAAAGCTCGGGTTCTCTATGGACCCATTGTATTGGGATATCAGGAGCTTTTCCGTGAGTGCCATTCCAATACCCATCACGATGCCTCCCTGGACCTGGCTTTCTGCGGTGAGTCTGTTTACAATTTCACCTGAATCATGGGAGGCAAGATAATCGGTGATCTTCACCTCCCCTGTTTCCAGATCTACTGCTACCTCAACGAAGTGGGCTGCAAACACAAATCGTTCCTCGCCCTGATTCAATTTTGGCTCCTGTCTAACCGATTTGACGATCTCCTTTCTTCCGTCGAATTTAATGATTTCCTGCAGCGAATCAATCTTCCTGGAATCCGATTTAGCAAGTATTTTCCCATCACCTATTGATAGCTGTTCGACTGGAAGATTATGCTTTTTTGCAGCTATTTCTAGAATTTCAGACCTTAATTGGTTTGCTGCCTCCCTCACTGCACTACCGGTGTAGTTGGTAGTTCTGCTCCCCGACTCTCCTATTGAGAAGGGGCTGGTTTCCGTGTCACCCCATAAAATATCAATATCTTCGACTGGAATTCCGAGTGCTTTCGATGCAATCAATGCCATGGTTGTCTTGGCGCCAGTTCCAATGTCCACAACGCCCGTATTGACCTTCACTCTGCCCATTGTATCAAGGCTCACTATAGCCTCCCCGTAACCTATGCCGGAGTGCCAGGATCCGATTGCCATTCCCACACCAGTAACTATGCCGATTTTCTGTTTAATTTTTACTGTCCTGTGCCAACGGTGTTCCCATCCGAATTCTCTTGCACCGTTAACTATGCACTCCCTGAAACTGCTCGATGTGAATACGCCATGAAGTGGTTTTACTATGTAGTTCTTGAGGTTGACGTCCAGTGGGTTCATGTCCAGTTCGTGCGCCAGTTCATCAACAAGAGTTCCAGCTGCGAATGCCGACTGTGGACCAGGTGGTGCTCTCATATGCCCAGTGGCAGGAGTGTTGGTATAAATAGGTAGAATCTCGGCGCTCCATGCCTTTGTTGAGTAATAGTTCTCGGGACCCTCAATGAAGTTACCCTGTTTCACGTGCCTTGTGTAGGCACCTATATCACATTTTGCCTTGACGCTCACAGCCCTTATTGTTCCATCATTATCAGCTGCAAGTTTCATGTCCTGTTCAGAACTCCATCTTCCATGGACATTGATGAATTCTTCCTCTCTACTGTATTCTACCATTACTGGCTTTCCGGTTCTCCTGGAGCATATTGCAGCAATGAGATCATAGTTCATAGAACTGACCTTGTTTCCGAAGCCACCGCCTTTGTAGTACCCGATGACCCTTACATGATCAGGTGGAAGGCCAAGATCCTTAGCAATTCCGTTCCTGCACCCGTGGACACTCTGGGTTGCGGCAACAACTGTCAGCTTACCCCCGTCCCACCATGCCAGCGATACTGCTGGTTCCAGTGGAGCGTTGTGAACACGTGACGTGGAGTAATGCCTTTCGAGCTTCACTGGAGCATCCCTGAAGTGTTTTTCTACATCTCCATATCCGTACCTGATAGCCTCAAGGGTGTTACCCTCCTCCCAGATCATATCACTTTCTGGTTTCAAAGAATCTTCAATGTTGAAGGACCCCTTTAATTCACGGTAACTTACCTTCACAAGTTGTGCAGCCTTGCTTGCAGAAATTCTTGAAGTTGCGGTGACTGCACCTATGCAATCACCTACGAACCTGACATGATCAGTGAAAACTCGTCTCTTTTTTTCCCTTTCACCTGAATTCCATAGGGTCTTATCATCCTGGCAGGTCACCATATCTATGAAACCGTGTACTTCAGAAGCTGCAGAGCTGTCAATGCTTTCCACATAACCATGCGGTATGGTACTTGTGACAATCCTGGCATAGAGCATGTCCTTTTCCTTCCAGTCTGCGGTATACTTGGCGATTCCCATGACCCTTTCTCTTGCATCTATTCTAGCTCTGGAAACATAATCCTGTTTCATGGTCCTGGTGACGGTAGTTTCCATCTTATTTTCCTCCCCTTGATGCTTGAGAAACTGCTTCTAATATTTTTGCATAGGCGCCGCATCTGCAAACGTTACCTGACATTCCTTCTCTGACCTGATCTTTTGTGAGCGTTTCCCTGCCAGCCGAGGCAAGGAGCGAAGTAGCCGATATTATCTGACCTGCTGTACAGAAACCACACTGGAATGCATCATTCTCAATGAAAGCCTTCTGGATTTCTGAAGGAATATTTTCTTTAGAAATTCCTTCAATCGTAACTATTTCCTCACCCGCAGCCTCAACAGCAAGCATGTTGCAGGAGCAGATGGATTTGCCATTCAAAAGCATTGAACAGGCACCACAAGCAGCTTCGTCACAGCCTTTTTTTGCGCCCGTCAGCCCAGCATGATCCCTTATTGCGTCAAGAAGTGTTTCACGGGTATCTACTAACATCGTAATCAGATGGCCGTTCAGTGTAAATCTTATCTCTTGAATTATAGCATCCATAAGTTCACCCCGTAATCATTTTAACTGAGTTTCTCAGCGCTCTTTTAAGGTAAGATCCAACCATTTTCCTTGTATAATCTTGAGATAGTTCCATCGATGATGGACCTTCATATTTCTCCACTGCGATTCGGGCAACATCCTCCAGATCTTCTTCGCCTATTGTGGATTTTCCGTTGATTCTGGATTCAATCTCGAAATCCCTGATCGCAGTATCTGAGACACCGCCAAGTCCTACGGCGCTATTCTTGAAAGTATTGCCACTGTATTCAATTGAAACCGAAGTAATGAAAAGTGGAAAATCACCGTGCCCAATCGTAAGTTTCTGCACATCATAACCGGTTCTACCATAATTTAATGGGAATATGACCTCTGTGAGGATTTCGTTATGTTTAATATCTACTTTAAGTGGACCCAAAAAGAACCTGTTAACAGGTACTTCCCTTGTTTGTCCACCTGCTGACTGAAGTTTTACACGTGCATTGAGAACGAGAGAAGTTGTGCATAGGTCTGCAACAGGATCGCAATGCGTAAGGCTTCCTCCGATTGTTCCTCTGTTTCTTATCATCGGATGGCCTATCCCGGCAGCTGTTTTTGAGAGAAGCGGAAGATATTTTCTCACAACCTTGGAGTTTTCAACTTCGCTGTGAGTTACTAAACATCCGAGTCTTAACTCATCGAGATTTGAACTGCCCTCCTTCTTTAAGGATACGTTCTTTAATTCTGAGATCTTCTTTATGTCGATCACATAGGGAACATCAAATCCCATCTTCATTATGGGTATCAAGCTCTGACCTCCTGCGATGATCTTCCCCTCTTCTCCGTATCTGTCAAGCAAGTTCAGGGCATCCTCGAGTGAGGCTGGTGAAAAATACCGGAATGGTTCCAGAATCATAATAAAGCAATATTACCTGTAAAACTTAAATGTTTCCGAGACAAAAGTAAGCCACTAAATGAAAGATTCCATTCTCTTCCATAAACCCATATACTACGGCGGTGTAATTGACTTTTAATGAATGAGATTCAGAATTTGTGCATAGAGTGGAGTTTTACATCCCTCAAAATAATATTTCAGGCACCTGAAACTATGCAGGCTTAGCCATTAAGAGAATTTTTCCCTCTTTCTGTGACGATTCGAGAACACTGTGAACCATCGTGAAACCAATTGATCCTCAGTATGAACGAGATCTCCCAGATACTTTCCAGTAGGTGCTACCATAAGTCCATCGCTTTAGTGCGTTAGACCACTGACAGTAAATTAAGAATGAATAACTGTACATCATGGATTGACCTGGAATCCCTGAAGCAGAGTGGACTTAGACCGCCAGATCCATGAACGTTATGTATACATTGCATTGCACAATTTTTAGAGAAGGATTTGTATAAGAACAAATCTGGAATATCAAGATGCGAACACATAGCAAGAAGTAGTTTACAGTGCAAGATCGGGATTCAACATGAACTGATTTGTTTTCTTTTCA
>JAJZOM010000095.1 GCA_021811505.1 Thermoplasmata archaeon
AACACGCCAGAAATAACCATCATCCCCACTACGAGAAGGGCTATTGATTTTGCCGTCAATGATCGTTCTAGAGAGAACTGATATTTAGTTATTTCCTATGATCGATACTTGCAAGTATTTATAATACTGTGCTGGAAATCAGTTTCTCACCTTCACCGCTACACCCTTCTTCAAATCCACCATAGCTTTGCCTGACATTTTTGCTATTCCGACTCCCCTGACCTGTCCTTTGTGATGTAAAACAACTTCATCTTCAGCCCTGACGTCATCGGTGACTCCTGTCACACCCACCGAATATATATTGGCAGTAGGCTTGAAATCGTCGATTTCCACCGCAAAACTTCCGTTATCCAGAAGCCATTGTCCTGATATTTTATTTATTGTGAATTTGCCAAGCTGCTCATTGAAAACAAGGCTGGGTTTGCCATCTTTTACCAGCATTTCACTATTGTAATTCCTGACCATTTTGCATCCGGAAAGATAGCTTTCGATCCAGTCTCCAAACTGATATTTAGCGATCTGAACGTATGTTTCCATTCTTGAATTTACGTGCCTCTCGTCCCTGCCACTAAAATTGAGCAATGTTTCCATTTTATGCCTGAGGTCATTGAGTGACCCGGATTGCCCTTTTTCCCAATAAATGAATTCTGATCCGGCGGGAAGGTGTTCCTTTATGAAGTCAAGATCGGGAGTGACAAATGCAACGACGCGGTCATAGAAGTTCCTGGAGAAATAGGATTCCAGCATGGAATTTATCATCAATTTCTCATCCTCGTACCATTCACCTATGACAGGAATGTCGTAAAATGCAGCAGGATATGTCCTTTCCAACTCTCTTGGCACAAGTCCGACTGGAGATGTTACTATTATCTCATGTATGCCTGTACGCAGTTTACCGAGTGTCTCTATAACCTTCCTGTGCGATTTTGAGTTTGAATAGGGTTTCCTGGCAGAGCACGGCAGCAGAAGCGCTATTTTCCTCGTTTCCGGTTTTTTGTACTGAGTTGATATGTATGACCGGTACCTCCGAAGATCCGGCCTCCTCAGTGATTCAAGAGAATTTGCCTTGATGTACCTTGTTCTTCTTGGAAAAGCCTTTTCCACATAACCGTCAGCGTCATTGTCAAGTAGCCTGAGAAACTCCAGTGCCTTTGAGGATATCTGAAATTTTTCTATTATCTCCCTGAGAGACCCGCTTATTATCGCTGCCCTCAGTGTCTTCAACTCACTTGACACGAAAGAGAAATTAGCCTCATAATCGCCGATCTTGGTATTCTCTCTGCCGAACATGGTATATCTGACTCCATTCAGGGTCTCTATTCTAAGCATGCTGTCGTCAAAAAATGAGACACCGGCGTAAACCAGAACAGGAATCAGGTAAGGATCAAGCACTCCCTGAAGATATATCAATTTTCCAAAGCCGGCTTGTTCCCGCAGTTGATTCAACTTTTCGATTAACTTTCTGGGACGTTGAATTAGTTCTGCGCCATTAGCAATGACCATTATGTCTTCTGTTTCGACAAATTTCGTAAAAGTTGCGTTGTGAATAGCGTCTGGTGCTGTAAGACCGTTTAACTGAACTTCTTTTCCAAGAATATGTATGATATCCTGATCTGTATCAACGTCCTTGGTGCCTTTAGTTCTTATTATTGCTGGATAGTCCAGGCCGTTTTCAAGCTTTCCAGCTCTGGCCAGTCCGAAGAAGGCTTCGTCGATAAACATATTCCTGCATCGCACTGCTACTAAATTCACTTTCTGTCTTTTGTCAAAAAATGAAGTTAACCGTGGAAAGGTTAATTAAATAGCATTTACTCTTGACTTTGAATTCATTGGTTCAGTCTTCACATAAGCTGGTAGACATGCAGAAATCATCAAATGACTCGGACGCGTTGGTTCTACCTGGCGACGTTATTGCAACGGCAGAGGAGTATCTCCCCGGCAGAAATGCTACGGAGAGCAATGGCCTTGTTGTTTCCCTCATATACGGTAGCGTTCGCAAGGATGATAAGAATCTCACGGTTTCTATTTCTCCTGTCAAGAAAAAACTGTCGGTACACGTAGGGGAAATTGCCTATGGAAAGGTAATAAAAACAGATCAACGACATGCTTCGGTAAAAATAGGTGCAGTCCTTGACAGAGAACTTGGTCTTGTTGAATATACTGCGGAAGGTAGCATAGGATTATCTTCACAGTTTGACAAAAATGGAAATCCAAATATCCATATAGGCGATATAGTTCGTACAAAAATACTCAGGATTGGGGACCGAGGTTTTGAACTGGGAATATTCGGAAAGAACCTTGGAGTGCTAAGGACTCTATGCTCAAAATGCAGAATCCCGATGCGGAAGAAAGATTCCTCCCTTTATTGCGACAATTGTGAACGCTCTGAGATAAGGAAAGTCGCAGAAGATTACGGGATGATTGATATTACTGGAGAATGGGCATGAAAAATGTAGGTGTAGGTAAAATGAAGGATGTTGAAAAACTATCAAGTGAGGTTGTGTCCATGAGAAAAGAACTTGACGATGTAAAAGAAGTTCTAAAGGGCCTGATCCAGGTAATAATGAGCCGAGAAGAAGGCTTGGACGAAGACGAATATAACTGAGGTACAGAAAATGATAATGCCAATGAAAATGCTGGAAGAGAATTTGAATAAACACGTAGCTTTACTCTTGAAAGATAACAGGATTCTTGAGGGAGTGCTCTCGGGATATGACGAATACATGAACATGGTTTTGGAAGAAGTTGAGGAGAATGCTGAAAGCCTCACCAGAAGGCTTGGAACCGTCATAATCAGGGGTAGCAACGTAGTCAGAATTGTGCCAAAATAACTTTTGGTTCTTTAGAGTATATTGTGGCATGAATATTAATCATACTGATACATCCTTACTTTTAATGCATCCCGGATAAAGCTGCAGATTCCCGCAATGAAAATAGATTGCAGTTTTCAGATGCTCTTTGTTGCTGTACCCGTAAGCCATCTTCTGTACTGTTGCAATCTTTGAGTTCAGTCCCTCTGCGATTGCATTGGTGATGTGGTGCCTGAAGTATGACAGGATGCCGTACAGATAGTTCTTCATCATCCTTGCAACCTTCTTCACTGGTTCTAAACGGGAATGTGAAGCCCAGTAATACCATTTCTTCCAGAATGATCTTGCCTCTGCTTCCGTTCCGCACTGCCACAGGTTACGAAGATTCTCCTTTATTGCATAGGCCCTTGCCGTCTTGAGATCGGATTCCCTCAGTATCTCGTATTTCTCCCTGTATCTGTCCGGGAGGTTCTCAGAGGAATAGAGCCACAGGTATCTGGTCTTCTTCAGGGTTTCCCTGAATTCTGCCATCCTTGATTCCATCTTCCGGACATCATCGAGCGCCTGGTTCATGTGCTTCATTATGTGGAACCTGTCGAAGACAATCTTCGATTCCGCGTCTGTCACATTTGATTCTGTGGATGCGATGAATGGATCCCACATATCCATTGAAACCGCCTCTATTTTCGATGCTGCATCCTTTCCAATCTTTGCATAATATCTGTCCAGCGATGCCTTCTTTCGGTCAAGCTCAATATTGTCAACCGAAGGATTGTCAATATCGTATACAATGGTCATGTAGCGATGGTACTTCCCATAAGATTTTTCGTCAATACCGATTCTTTTCGGTGAAGATGTTTTCCTCGCAATGCCCCTCTTGACAGCCCTGTCCATGATGTTCCATGCCTCGTCCCAGCTTATTCCCAGTATTCTTTAAGCATTCTTCGTGTCTGTTGATAACAGGACATCTATCGCATGTGCTTCAAAACGTTCTGTAAATCTTGAGCTCTTCTCGGACCATTCTGCCTTTGCCTGTATCCTTCCATGTTCAGGGCATCTTACCCTTGGTATTGATGCATGGATGTATGCCCTGTACAGGCCACTGTCAAGATCTCTCCATACCCTCTCCCTGACGTGATCTGATACTGACAGGAGATTTTCACATAATGGACATGGCCATCTGACACCCTTCTCATGCTCCAGATACATGTCCACCCTTTTTCCCTCATCAGACACAGAAACACGTGATACAAACCATGGTCTCTTCACTTTGTACAGGTGTTCACAAATCTCTCTGTCATCCATGCACAATTATGACAAGGCAATATTTATTCTTGCCCTAATATTGTCTATAGAACCTAACTTTTTTATTCCGTATGATTCTTCACACTTTTGTGTGGACGAATTAACATTTGTGAATGATGATTCCCACTTCGCTTGATTTTAGTTGAAAGCGATCTGTTGTTCGTTGTTTACCAGAAGATATCGTTCCTTCCGCTGGTATGCCTAAGTGTGAATTGCCAGATAACACGTTGAACCGCATGTGCCTGCACCCGTAAAGACAGATGATTGAGAATGGAGAAAATCTTCGGATGGAGGATAATTCAAGCCTGAGTGGAATCCACCGATAACATTTGAAACAGAAATATCCCTGCGTGGATCTGAAGAGGAGGTAACTATTTTACTATATTATCGCGTATGAGCACATTGAATTTATTTAAAACTTCATAAAGTGAAGAAACAATGAGTTACCAGAAAGATCGATTTTGTCCTCGGCGAAGTTGCTGTGGATATTG
>JAJZOM010000167.1 GCA_021811505.1 Thermoplasmata archaeon
TATAATATCACAATAACAGCGTATTCCGGTCTGGTAAAGGTTTCTGTCGGCGTTGAACTTGCTGCAGTAGGACTGAGCAGGACTCTTTCAGTGGATCATTCGGTTAATCCGATTACCTATCCAGTGATTACTGGGCAAACCTATCACATTTCGCTATACAATTCAGGAGATGCAGGAACCAGCGTAACTATGTATATATTCTCGCAGGCTACCCTAAATTTCACATTGACTCTTTCAAACGTCACTTATATACAGGGTGACAAAACGGTTTCAGGATTACTTTCACCTTATACATTTTATATTTCTGCAGGAGAAACTCTTAACATGGGCATCATGTTCAACAGCATTACCTCTGGAGTCACTCTTGCATTTGTCGGTCAGGACATGAATGCTGCAGTCATAGACTTTTACTCATCATGAGAGGTTCTAAAAATCAAGGAAAGATAAATAAATTACAAATATCTGGTATATCGTGAAGTGATTTGGTAAAAAGAATTGCCTTTTTGATAAATCCCATTGCGGGTTCGGGTCTCGCACTGAATCTGAAGGATTCCGATTCGATCAGCGAATTGCCCGGCAATTCCCACTCGGTCAAGGAAGGAGAAAAATTTCTTCAGAGCATAGTTGGTTCAGACGCAGCGTTTCTTGTGCCATCAGGTATAATGGGAGAAGATTCCCTTGCAAAATATGGTTTTTCGTTTGAGATAATCACCAGGCCGGGAAAGATGACAACCGGATTGGATACAATTGAGTTCGCCAGGATTGCATGTTCGAGGGGATGTGACCTTCTGGTATTTGTTGGTGGTGATGGTACTGCCAGGGACATATTTTCAGCCATTGGAGAACGAATTCCTGTTCTGGGCATTCCTGCAGGCATAAAGATGTACAGTTCCGTCTACGCGCTTAACTTCAACCACGCTGCAGACCTTTTTAAAAAATTCATACAGGGGGAAGGGTACGAGATTTACAGAGGTGAAGTTGCGGACCTAGATGCTGGTTATTTCAAAGGTCAGGGATTCCATATAAATTATTTTGGCGATTTACGGGTAATTGGAGATTCCTCTTCTCCAAAGTTCTCCAAATCAGAGGTCCAGGCAGACGACATTTCGGGAATAGTGGATTTTGTCATCGAGAACATGAGAAAAGATGCCTATTATTTCGTGGGCCCCGGATCCACCTGCAAGGCAATAACAAGGAATTTCGGTGGAAACCCTGATCTGCTTGGAATTGATGTAATCAGGAATGGAATCATTGTGAAGCTCGATGCCAGCGAGAATGATCTCATAAAGTTCAGCAGTGAACAGTCCTTCATAGTAGTCTCCCCGCTCGGAGATCAGGGATTTCTCCTGGGGAGAGGAAACAGGCAGATAACGGGCAGAGTGATGGAACGGGTTGGGTTCGAGAATCTCATTGTAATAGCATCAAGGTTAAAAATGGACAGGATTAACAGTCTCTATGTTGACATAGATTTCCCAGTCGATTGTATACCAAAATACCTGAGGGTCATCATCGGTTACGGAGAAACCAGGATTGTGAAAACGGTCTTTCGCTAATCAATATTTTTCCGCAAAGGATTATCTATGTCAGACAGATCACGACACATTGGATAACGATAGAACCTCCAGGACATTTGCAGATTTATCTGCATTTTTGAGGAGAGCACCGAAATTCAGGTACTATCCTGTACCTCTCATTGTCATCACGCTTGTTGATGTCCTGCTCACAAAGAAGATACTGGAGACATCAGTCATAATAATTGCAGGGTTCCTTATCGGTTCTTATTTGGATCTGGCCGTTACCAGAAAATGGAATTTCTTCTTTCCATTCAGGAGAATAGTTTACCTCAACTTCTTTACGCTGGGTCTGTCCACAATATTTTTCTGGGCTCTTTTCGCATTTCATTTCATGGATATTGGCGGCATAGCCCTCCTGACATTTTCCTTTACATTGACAGCTTTTGTCAGATCCATGGTTTACTATGTATATTATGGCGACAATCTCAGGAAGGCTATTCTTCCCGCTCTGGTCTATCCGTCGATAACTATCATAACTGCATTCTCTGTGACATTGATCTATTCAATGGTCTTTTCAACCACCGTCGCAATGATCATATTTGCATTCGCGGGCTATGTTTATGCAAACTGGACAATGGGGGACTTCAAGAGGGAATTTGGGCAGAGCCCTGTAAAAGTATTAAACATGTTTCTGAACCTTCACACGATGAACAGCAGCGACCATGAAGGATTGGATTTCTTCTACCAGCTTTACAGCCTTGAAAGGGAAGTCCCAGTCAGCATAATCGATGTTAAAACAATGGAAGACGAAAGGAAACTGCTGATGGTGTTCCCTTATGTTCATCCAGGACCCTTTGGAAGCGTGGGATCAAGCAATCTGCCGGAAAAGCTTCTCATGCGGCTTTCAGATATAACACCAGAGATCATGGTGTTCCACACAGCGACAACTAACAGCAACAACTGCAGGGATGACGTAGATGTGGACAGCATATCACAGGGTGTTAGAAGCGCCCTGGAGCTGGAACAGGAAATATCTGGAATATCAAGATTCAAGAAACTGAATGTTGGACGAATAAAAATGGGGCTTCAGAGGTTCGGGGATGTTCTGCTTTGTGCGATTATACCGGAAAACAGGGCATTCGACGATATAGAACTGGAGGAGGGAATGAAAATGATGTCTGCTCTCAAGGAATCAGGTGCCAGGGATTCGCTTATCATTGATGCGCAGAACTTTTTTTCACACGGTTCAAGTTCTCTGAACGACGTTTCTTCTTTGATACCTCCATCGATCAGGGAATTCAAAAAAATGGACACAACCGGAGACTTCTCCATGGGATACGGCAGGACTTTCACAGAGACGGCAGGGTTGGGAAAACTTGGCATCCAGGCAGTTGTGATCAGGGCTGGGGAGAAGTACAATGCATATGTACTTACTGATTCAAACAACATACTGAGGGAAATTATAGATGAGAGCAGGGAATTGCTTAAAGAGGAAATAGACAATGTCGAGATTTACACGACAGACAATCACTATGTCAACAAGAATACTCTTGACATGAACCCGCTGGGTCAGAGAGACAATCCGGAACTTATTGTGGAATTAATTGTGGATGCAGTTGTTCAGGCAAAATCATCAGTGCAAAAAGTAAAATTATATCATGGATCGACCAATGTGAAGGTTCACATGGGAGAGAAGGAAATCTTTCAGAAACTGCAAAATGTGGTTTTCTCTTCAATTAGAAGGGCAAAATACCTCCTTCTGCTGGATTTCATACCATCACTCATAGTTGCCATACTGGCATTCACCTATCTTATGCGCATCATTTGAAGTCAAATCCTGCTCCGATAAGCAGGTCGGAAAGCACCACAGAGGTGAGCGTCTGTACCACAGGAACCGCACGTATTGCGATGCAGGGATCATGCCTTCCCTTGACTGAAATTTCATCATCTTTCATGGTTTCGAGATTGACCGTTTTCTGGGATATCTTTATGGATGAGGTAGGTTTCATGACAACCCTGAATACAACCGGCATGCCATTGGTGATGCCGCCAAGGATTCCACCATTATGGTTTGAAGTTGTTACAATTTTTTTACCATTATAGGTGAAAGGATCACTAGCTTCCGATCCCCTCATTGAGGAGAAGTCGAAGCCAGACCCAAATTCAATGCCCTTTAGTCCAGGAATGGAAAACATTGCATGGGAAATCATGCTCTCCACGGAATCGAAGAAAGGATTCCCGATTCCTTCGGGAATACCATACACCAGTGTTCTAATAGTGGCACCTATGCTGTCACCATCCCCGAGCAATCTCTTTATCAATTGCTGAGCCTCCATATCCTTAGTTTTATCGGGAATTCTTGAAATAAAAGAATATGCAGATTCCTCGGGATCATGATTTCTGTTGAGGGAGATGGGACCCATTGAATCGATGAAGGACTTCAACAGTATACCTTTCTTCTGAAGCATCTCAAGCGTGATTGATCCAAGTGCTACAATAGGTGCTGTCATCCTTCCGGAAATAAAGCCTCCACCAGAATAAGGTCGATGTTCACCATACCTGTAAAGCATTGTCAGGTCCCCATGACCGGGCCTTGGTTTATTTCTGATCTCTTCATAATGATCAGGTATTGTATCCCTGTTTCTTATGAGAACTGTCAATGGTCCTCCATTGGTATATTCATTATCAACACCGCTTACGATCTCAACAGTATCCTCCTCCTTTCTCTGAGTTGTGAGAAAACTCTGGGCAGGTCGCCTTCTATCCGTCCACACCTTAATGTTTTCTGTATCTATTTTGAGACCAGCAGGCAAGCCATCAAGAATCCCCCCCACCAGTGTTCCGTGTGATTCTCCAAAGATTGTGAGACCTATATTTTTCCCAAACGTGAATGACATAAGTTACACATCTATATCCAACACTCATATCTTAATCTTAATCCACATCAACATCTCAGTTTATGTTTGACGAAACACAAGAATGGCTGGATATTTCCATTGGAATTGATCCGATACATAGACGATCCTAACAGTTTTCAAAATAGATACAGAAAACATTA
>JAJZOM010000210.1 GCA_021811505.1 Thermoplasmata archaeon
CTGTGAAGGTTTCAGAGGTATGCAGATTGATTGCAAAATTCTGGCAGACCTGCTCATAAGAATCAGTGACATTGTGCGTGGACTAGGCAAGATCGATACTATGGACCTCAACCCAGTCATCGTTGATCGCGAAAAAGCTACTGTGGTTGACGCGAAAATAAGGTTGACGGTAACATAACAGTGGTAACAACCGGGAATCAGCAAGATATACTCCAGTCGAGATTTTCTAGATGGAATATTATATTTGAGAGTGTAAATAATAATGACCCTCTGGAAACCCCGAATTTTACGCCCTGATACACACTATCACTCATGGAATCAGGGCGTTAATTGATATACTATGAGTAAATGTTATCATGAGGTATTTATGTCAACCTACAGAAGACTTCTGGAAGGTGCTGAGGGCCAGTTTCTATTCCTTCTTGGGAATGAAGCGATAGCCAGAGGAGCTATTGAGGCTGGTTTATCCACAGCAACTACATACCCGGGAACACCCTCCAGCGAAGTAGGAGACGTACTTTACGAACTGGCCGGAGAAACAGGCATACATTTCGAATTTTCAGTCAACGAGAAGGTTGCGCTGGAATCGGCATTTGCATCATCTGTAGCAGGCCTGAGTTCCTTTGTATTCATGAAACATGTCGGGCTTAACGTTGCTTCAGATTCCCTCATGAGCATAGCCTATACCGGCGTTAAAGGACCTATGGTAATAATGACGGCTGACGATCCATCCATGTTTTCATCCCAGAACGAGCAGGATAACCGTCACTACGCGGACATCGCTCATCTGCCGTTGATAGAGCCTTCCAATCCCCAGGAGGCAAAGGACTTTCTCATAGCCGCCTTTGAAATTTCCAGAAAAGAAGGGCTTCCTGTGCTGTTCCGAACCACTACCAGAATTAGCCATACCAGGGGTAACGTTAAACTCGGCCCTATCATGCCTGGTGAAAGAAAAGGCACTGTAGAAAAGCCTGGCAGGAGTTTTGTCACCTTGCCGAGCAACGGCTATCATTTCAAGGAAGTTCTCATCAGAAAGATGGACGAGATCAGGAACAATAGCTACATGATGATTCTTAACAGGATGGAGGGAGATCGAAAGTCCACCCATGGAATAATTACATCCGGAGAGGCTTACAATGTTGTCAGGGATGTATCGAACAAATTGAATCTTGACATAGAGATACTAAAACTTGGTTTCACCAATCCATTTCCTGAGAATATGGTTTCGGATTTCATTTCAAGGCACAGGCACATAATTGTCGTGGAAGAAGTCGATCCCATAATGGAAATAAAGGCAAGGTCCGTGGCGCAGGTCAATGGGTTCGATGTTGAGATTATTGGAAAGATGAGCGGGATTATACCTTACAGCCACGAGTGTTCCCCGGATTCTCTTCTGGAAGCATTCTCAAAGATATTCGGTCTGGACTATACAAAAAAAGAAGTTCACATGGCAAGAACGGATCTCCCACCACGTCCGCCTGTGCTCTGCCCTGGATGTCCACACAGAGGAACCTATTATTCGGTGAAGAGGGCGGTAAAGATGCTGAAGGTCAACGACGTGATCTATTCCTCCGATATAGGTTGTTATTCTCTGGGTAATTACGAACCTTTCAGCGAAGCTGATGTTCTACTGAGCATGGGGTCGTCAATCGGCGTGGCATCCGGATTTACCAGGGTAACAGACCAGAGAGTGATTGCATTCATAGGCGATTCAACATTTTTCCATGCGGGCATACCGGCACTTATAAACGCTGTCCACAACAATTCCAGGATGCTTCTCGTTATAATGGACAACGATGTGACCGCTATGACCGGGAGACAACCGAATCCTGGGACACCGGATCAACTCAAACTGGCGCCTTCCGGCAGGGTGTCCATCGAAAAAATAGTTGAGGCTATAGGCGTGCCTTATCTGAAGATTGTTGATCCATATGATCTCAAGGAGACTCTTGGAGCCGTGATGGAAGGCCTGAAAGGGGACGGTGTCTCGGTAGTTATAGCAAGGAGGGAATGTGCAATAATAAGAGACAGCAGGAAGCATAGGGAGGGTGAAACCGTGAAATACCGGGTTTCCCTGGAGAAATGCTCCGCATGCCTGAATTGTGTCGAACATTTCGCCTGCCCGGCGCTTTCAATCAGTGGTGGAAAAATAAGCATTGATCCAGTTCTATGCGACGGTTGCGGAGTCTGTTCTGAACCGTATGTCTGTCCTTTCCAGGCCATAGAGGTGATCTCTGTTGCCGTCTAATATCATTATTTCCGGTGTCGGAGGGCAGGGTGTTGTAACAACAGGACTGCTGATATCCAGGGCGGCCATAGCTGGGGGAAATCATGTGGTCATGTCGGAAATACACGGGCTGGCTCAGAGAGGAGGCTCAGTTTCTGTAGATGTAAGAATTGGAGATTATTACGCTCCGATGATTCCGGACGGTGACGCAGATCTGGTCATAGGCCTTGAGCCATTAGAAGCCGAGAGAGTTTTGACCAGGGCCGGTCCCGGCACAAAGGTCCTGATGAGCAGGGAAAAGATGGCTCCGATCTCACTGGGTATACAGGGGAAAGAGTATCCAGATGTTGACCAGATAATATCTGAAATATCCAGAGAGTTCGTGGTTTACGCGATAGACGCGATAACTCTCGCCAGAAAAGCCGGCAACGCACGGACGGTGAACGTAGTTGTCATCGGATTCATGCTTGGTCTTGGGCTTCTGGATATACCGGAAAAACACATAGTGGATGAAATGAACATCATGTTTCCTGGAAAATTAAGTGGCATGAATCTTAAAGCGCTAGAACTGGGGAAAGAAGCAGGTAAGTCTAACACCCTCCGCTGGAATCCAGTGCCAGCAGATTCTTCATAAGATTCCGGATAAGTTTTCTTGTTGACTTCTCTTTAAGTTGACCTGGAAAATATAAAACTTGACCGCAAAAGGAGATCAGGGATTTATTCTGCATAACAAAGGAATACTGGAAAAAACAGAATTCCATATGCATTTCAAGGTCACAGAACAGCATAATAATTAACTACGTCCGTGATATTTGAAATTGTGAGTCAAACAGTAGTTGCAGTAGACGTTGGAGGTACTTTCACTGACATTGTCATATCCGCAGATGGAAAGATAACTGGATTCTATAAGGTCCCGACAACTCCAAGAAATCCGGAAGCAGGAATACTGGATGGACTGAAGAAATACTGCAACACTGAAATCAGTGAATTTCTCCACGCCACAACTATCGCCACAAATTCGCTACTTGGACAGCATGGGCTTGAGATCGAACCTGTTGCGTTGATTACAACAAAAGGATTCAGGGACATCATAGAGATAGGTAGACAGAACAGGCCAAAGCTGTATGACCTTCTTTTTGAGAGACCAAAGGTCCTGGTCACCAAGGAAAATAGATACGAAATTGACGAGAGAGTGGATGTTGATGGCAACATACTGAAGAATATTGACCTCGGGGAGCTGCGAAGACCTCTGGAAGAGATCAGGAAAAGAAACATCAGGTCGGTAGCTGTAGCGTTCCTCCATTCTTATGCAAATCCGGACAATGAACTGAAAATAGGCCGCGAACTGCAAAAGGTCATTGAATACGTATCACTTTCGTCAACAGTTGCTCCCGAGCCAAGGGAATATGAACGCACTTCAACTGCAACGGTAAATGCTGCTCTGATGCCTGTAACTTCCGGGTACATCAAAAAACTTGATAATTCAATGAAGAACTTTGGCTCTCCATCCCTGAGCATCATGGCCAGTTCCGGAGGCCTCATTTCTGCTGAGGAAGCGACAACCAGACCTGTACAGATCGTCGAATCAGGACCTGCGGCAGGAGTCATAGCTGCGTCGGAATTTTCAAAGTTAATAGGTTTAAAGAACGTGATAAGCTTCGACATGGGTGGAACCACAGCCAAAGCTGGAACAATAAGGAATTTTGAGGTAGAAATTACATCTGAATATGAAGTTGGGGGGCAGTCCCACCATGGACGAATGACAAAGGGTTCAGGTTACCCGGTAAGATTTCCATTTGTGGACCTCGCAGAGGTATCAGCTGGAGGGGGCACAATAATATGGAAAGACGCTGCGGGAGCTCTGAAGATAGGCCCCTTGAGCGCAGGTGCAGATCCAGGTCCAGTTTCTTACGGAAAAGGAGGAACTGAACCGACAATCACTGATGCCAACCTTGTAACGGGAATAATCAGGGATTCCATGCTGGGGAGCGAGATGAAACTCGACAAAGAGTCGGCAAAAGACGCTCTTTCAAAACTAGGCGAGCCGTTCGGCATAGCCGGTGAGGCTCTGAGGTTAGTCGATCTGGAGATGGCCAGAGCGATAAGAATAGTAACTGTAGAGAGAGGTATTGACCCGCTTGATTTCTCTATTATGGCTTTTGGAGGAGCGGGACCACAGCATGCGGCCAGGATAGCGGAAGAAATTGGGGTTGATCACGTGATCATCCCTCCGGAACCTGGAGTTTTTAGTGCCCTTGGCCTCATGTTCTCTGACTGGAAATATGAATCGAGGATTTCCTATCCACGAGACCTGCAGGAATCCTTCGGAAAACT
>JAJZOM010000208.1 GCA_021811505.1 Thermoplasmata archaeon
GGGCCGTATATTATGTTGCCGGAAACAGGAGAGCTTATTTCAAAAGATCTGAAATGCTGATTGTGTACGAGACACTGGTGCTTTTCCTTTCAGCACTTGGAGCCGGATTTACTTATGGTCGCCTGAACCTTGCGCTATTCTTTATGATTGGAAATCTAGCCGTACCTATCTCCTGGGCCGTGATTTATTTCTCCATAGACCAGGGCAGGACGAGTAAGGTCAATCCAGGAATGCAAAGAACTGCTGCCACAGCCCCACCTACCACAACATCTGTCTTGGGTCAAGGGAAAAGCTTTTCCATCGAATCCAGGAACAGTGGAGCCCAGAATTCATATGGAGACTCACCCAGCTATGCTTCAGCAAAAACTCAAGCTTCACAGGTTGTCCAAAAACAGGCATCTGCAAACATTCCTGTACGTTCCCAGGGATACCAGGTGAACCAGGATTTTGGCAGCGATATTACGCTTGTCGGATATGTCGGCGGCGGAAAAACAACTTTTACTGCACTTTTTGTTTACGCGTGCCAGTTCATAAAAGGGATTCCAAACTTCAGGTACGTTATCGAATCGTCAAGCCCGCTATTGAGACAAGGCCTTCAGGACCTTCTTTCCGGAGAATGGCCTTCCCTGACTTTGCGTTCTGAATTCCGTACACAGACAAGAATTGTTTTGAGCAGGAAAAATGGCTTTAAGAACCGGAAGGTAAACCTTACTATAAATGACGTCAGCGGCGAAATATGGCGGGAGATTGCAGAACAGTCAGAAAACCCTGGTCCAAAACTTGCTCAGCTTATCAGGGAAAACCCCTCAGTACGTTCCCTGATTAAGGCAGAAAAGTATCTTGTTACAATAAACTGTTCAGATTTTGATCACTGGACTTCTGAGCAGCTTTACATACTGGATCTATTTCGTTCCATCAGGGCAATAAACGGAGGCAGAAAAATGAAAAAAGGAATTGGAGTGGTCTTCACTAAACTGGACCTTCTGCCGGCCGGACTTCAGGACAGAGATCCGGAGATCCTGATGAGAGACCACCTGCCCTTCGTATATTCCTATATTGATGCACATTTTGATTCCAGAATATTCAATTATTTCAAGGTCGGCCTGAGGGTTGACGAAATGAACAAACCGGACGTGAAGATCGAAGAAGGCAAGAAGAAACTCACCATTCTTGGTGGAGGAAAGATTGGATCTTTTCCGGAAATAGTCAGGTGGATGCTTGATTGAAAGATACTGTTGAATGTAATCAGTTACTATATGGCTGGGCAGGAGGCCGAACCGGGAGAGGTTACCAGACGGTAGCAGTTTCCTCAGGGCTTCAGCAGGAAGATATTAAGTATATAGAGTCACACCCGCTGCCAGTTTCATTCATCCCAGGTTCGTTTGACAGCTGTTTCAGAAAATACACGCTGCCGACAGGTAAAATTGCATTCTCTTTCATAAAGAATGCCGGCAAAGACGAATTCGGAAGAGAAGGCGCATACTATGCTCATTTTATAGTGGTAACTCAGGAAGACCTTTATTACGGCGGAGTAAGCGCTGCTGACCTGACCGGGAATTTTCTCGAGGATCCTGATGAGGTAACATATATCCTCAGGAATTTTCAGTCAACACTGATTCAAATCCCAAAAATTGTTATTCCGGCAAGAACTCAAAGAATCAGAATTGATCCAAGGAAGTATTTTGCATCAGAGATCGACCTAGCATGGTTTATTTCCGCGCTGTCAACGACACGATTTCCTGTCGTTGTGGAACTTCCGGAAAACGTGACATCACAGGAGGCATATCTGGATATATCCAGAATATTTGAGTACCTTCCGCATGAATATATGTCGCTGCCAATTACTTCATATTCCAGCAGTTTGAAGAATGAAACTGCTCTATTCAGAATATTTCTGACAGACAAAGGATCTAAAGGAAGGGAATCAGTTTCCATTGACAGTTCAGTAATTTTCGAAAACGGATCGCTGAGGAAAAAGTTTAGCGATCATCTGAAAGAAGAATACCTGTTTGTGTCGAGGATGCTGTGGAATATGGATGAATCTTCCTTGAACTCTTTTCTGCAATACTTCAACAGCCTGCCAGATAACCTCGGAATGGACCTCAGGTTCAGGTACAGTCACGCAGAATACACCTTCTCTTTAAATCCCGGGATCGATTTCGCCATATACCTTTTCAACGGTGCTCCCACAAGGGAAAAACGAAATTATTATGAAGGGAAAATTAAGGATCTCGCAGTCACACCAGAGGATTTTGAGAAGGTTGCAGCAATCTATCTGAAACTCCTTGATGATGCTGAATCTAACGAGATTAATACTGTACTTGTCCAGTCTCTCAACATCCTGAAATATACGGAAATGGCAAAAAATCTCAGTGATTACCTTGAGAATTCACTGAAGATATATTCAAGGCTCGGGGACAGTTTTCCCTTCTTGGAAGTATTCAGGTTATTGTCCAACGAAGATGGAATGCCAGATTCAGCGCTTTCATCCTTCATACTTTCAAACAAGTCAGCGTGCAGGAAATACGTGGACGATTTTCTCGCAGACGGTAAATCATATCCTGGGTTTCTTCTCGTCGAAAAAGTCCTTGAAGGTTCACTTGGTAAAAAAGCAGTAGATGATTTTGTGTTCAAAGTTTATTTCAGGAGCCTCCAGAAATACAATCTGGATGCAGGCATCGGTTTCCTTGAGAATTACATTGATTCAGGTTTTTTTGACAAAGACGTTGCAATTGATATCATGAAGGATCTATTCAAGAGAAACAGGAAAAATTCAGACCCGGAAATATCACAAAGTATAAACGATCTCTTTGACAAACTTACTGAGATGGGACTTTCACAAAAAGAGAAAGATAAATTCAGGAAGTTTCACGGAGAAAATTAAAATTTGTTTATTCGTCTATAAACATGTAGTTACCATAATGGAGAAAACTATTAATATACGAATCAGATGTATATCTAAATAGGGAAAATATGGATATACAGAATCTATTCGGTTCGAATTATCAATTTGTGCTCCTTCTTCTTACTCTGTCATCTGGATTATTTATTGGCCTGGCACTTAAGAAAGGACTGATGTCAGTAGTTCTCGGAGTAGTTGGTTATTTAATTGCATCGTACATAGCACTTCCATTGATTCCAACCATTTCTGTGTCATCATTTGCTGCACTCGGAAGGTCATATGCAGGCTTGATACAGTTTAATTCCCCGATTCTTTCGTTTTCGTTAGTGGTTTTTGCAATAGGTCTTGGTCTGGGGATATGGAGAGGATAATGAAGTCTATATCCTTAGGCTTGTGACCTGAAATAAACAAGACCTCATCTTGAAGGAGTTTTCAGAAAACACCGGCATTTTTCAAAAACTTATCGTATTTCTGCATAACCTGTTCATCGACAGATTTCCTCGTCTGCCCAACAACAGCTTCTATCTGCTGTTGGTCGATCTCCTTTGCTGAGCCGTTCTCAATGGCATTCCTGAATGCCTGCTCCGCGACTTTCCTGCACATGTAATCAATATCTGCGCCAGTGTAACCCTGTGTCATTTCAGCCAGATGCAGATAGTCGATTCCCGGAGATATTTTTCTTCCCTTTAGGGAAAGCTCGAACATCTTCTTTCTGGCGTTCAGGTCCGGCGGGCCTATGAATATATTTTCATCAAAGCGGCCTGGTCTCATCAGCGCCTCATCTATGTCCCACGGATTGTTTGTTGCTCCTATGATCAGAACCATGTTCTTGCGATCCCTGTTAAATCCATCCATCTCCGCCAGGAGTTGTGGAACCGCCCTCTTCATGACAGACGAATCTGTCCGGCTACGTTTTGGAGCAAGTGCATCAATTTCATCAAAAAATATCACGGTTGGAGCAGTTTCTCGTGCCAGGCGGAAGAGTTGTTCAATCTTCTTCTCGAAGGATCCGAACCATTTGCTGAGCAGAGTCGAGGGGTTAATATAGACAAATTTTGCATTCACTTCGTGAGAAATGGCGCGAGCTACGAAAGTTTTCCCTGTTCCCGGGGGGCCGTAGAGTAGTAACCCTCCTCCCGGAGAAATCTTATATTCTTTCGCGAGAGATGCATTTCTGGCTGGATATATAACCTTGTTGAAAATTTCCTCCTTTACCTTCTCAAGTCCAGCAACATCATTGAAAGTAACGTCCGGAACGTTAGCGACGCTTACTCCGAGTTCCTCGTAAGATCTCGCATAATCCTCGCTTTCCCCCGGTTTTACGGATTCTCTGGCAGTTTGATTTGCAGCATCATTCTTTGCTCGCTTCCCCATGTTAATAAGTTTCTCAGCATTCTCTACTCTGACCTTCTTAAGTTCTCCTTCGCTCTGGGCAGCGGCATCGAGAAGATTCTTTGCAGCTTCGTAATATTCCGTAGAGGCTGCTTCATTGTTACCGGAACTGATATTTTCCTCTGCTTTCCTCAGATGATAATACGTATTTTCAAGCAAGTCTCTGACATTCATTCCGTTCAAATAGGTAAAACATTCAGTCAGTATAAATTAGTTTCCTGATCAGAAATTGTGACGCGAA
>JAJZOM010000111.1 GCA_021811505.1 Thermoplasmata archaeon
CGTGATCTACCCTTGCCAGGTCCCCGGAATCAAAAAAACCATCTATGAAATACTCGGAACCATCTTTCGCACCGGAACAGTATCCTATCATGAGTTGCGGCCCCCTTACCAGCAGGGTACCTCTGGATCCGCTTTGTATAATGTCTTTTGTGGATTCGTCGATAATCCTTGCTTCAACACCGGATAAAGGTAATCCCGGACCTCCCGGTTTGCGTTTGCTTCTGTCCGCAGACTGCATATGACTGACTCCAAGCAACTCAGGAATCCCGTAATATTCAATCACCGGAATACCATAATTCTTTTCGAATGCTTCCCTGACCTCTCTGGAGAGAAGATATGAGTTTGAGAATACTCCCTTGAGGCTCCTGATCCCCTGATTGGCGACCTTGTTCTCAAGCATTTGATTCAGGTCATACGGAGACGCGATTATATAATCACAATCAAAAAGGCTGCAAAATCTCAGGAGACGCCCGTAATTGGAACGTTCGAATGTGCATATTACTGTGCCTCCCATGAATATTGGCAGCGTAACCGAAAACTGGAAACCCGCCGTGGTGAAAATGGGAAGCATCGATGCTATCCTGAAACGTCCCTTCGCAGGCAATAGATTCCGAGATATTCCGCGTGCTGATGATATAATGTTCGAACTTGAAAATATCAACCCGGACAAGTCGCCGTTTCTGGATGGGGAAAATATCATGGCGGCTGCAACTTCGTTTTCTGCGTTTGCGTCCGATAATTCACCCTTGGGTCCGTAGATAAAGTCGTTGAAATCTCCAAGCTCTATGCTTTCATGGAAAGAGTATGATTTCCTGAAACCTGATCTGGAAGTTGTCAGTACTGCCTTCTCAAATGGCAGGAAATCCTGGAGTTTGGTAAGTATAATGCCCCTAATTCCTGCACTGCCGCCGATCTTAAGAGAAGTCGTAGTAGCGCATATCAAAACCTTTATTTCACATATACTTAGTATTTCTTCAAGCTCGTGTGAGTTTATTCCGTGATCCAGCGGGACTGCAACTGCGCCTATCTTTTGGGCAGCGAGGAAGGAAATGAAGAATTGCGGGCTAAGAGGCAGAGCTATGCCAATGTTCTGTCCTTTTTCAATGGAGAATCTCTTGCTGAGGGATTCTGCCATGGAATCGACCATGGAAAGAATGTTGTAGTATGATACGTGCCTTCCGTGATAAATTATCAGGGGATGACTTTTGTTCTTTTCCGCATTCTGCCTGAATATTTGATAAATGCCTGATTTAGTCAGAGTCGGATCCTCGTCCCTTTCCCTGTGTAATTGGTCATCCGTTTCCATAATTTACCTCACCATGGTTACGTGGCTTAAATATTCCTGTGTGACCCGAAGTACATTCCTATCCAGGCTTATGCGTGAAGTTGTACGTTTCATCCTCAGCCGGCGTGAATACCGGAGTCCTGTTCCCGGCAGAATTGGATTTCCTGATCGCCTGAGTTGAATATTGTTTGGGCATTTAATCATTCCAGGGACATTTTCATAACTTCCGGAATGAAGTTGATCATATCATCCAGATCATACCATAGAGCTCTCTGCCTATATGCCATATCGCCTGCTTTCTTGTTTATGAATGCGGCCAGGCACGCCGCCCTGAACGGATCTTCACAACGAGAAGATACTGATGCCAGGATTCCCGTTAATAGATCTCCGGTTCCTCCCATTGTCATTCTCGGATTACCCCCTGCAGAGTACATAACTCTGTTACCGTCAGTGATTATGTCCTCAACCCCCTTCAGGATCATTGTGCAATTTTTCCGCCTGGAAAATTTAGAGGCATTTTCGGCATTTGGTTCTTCACTTGTCAATTTCACGAACTCTGCTTTGTGTGGTGTCAGTATAAACCTGGAATCCTTGCACATATCCCTTACATAATCAAATTTTTCCAGGCCTTCTGCGTCAAGAATAATTATGCCCGGATAATCCCCGAGCGATTCCAGCACTCCATCAAGGTTTTGATTTTTTCCAAGTCCGGGGCCAATAACTATCACATCGCTTTTTCCGACCTCACGCACAACTTCCGGTTCATCAAGGTTCCTGACGATTATTGACGGGTTGTGTGAGGCAATTATATCATAGTTTCTCGATGTACAGAATACCTTTACAAGATCTGCACCGGATCTGATGGCACCCATGGCAGAGAATATTGCAGAGCCATGAAATGTCCACCCTCCGACCAGCGATACCGTTCCATTCATCCCCTTATGCGAATCTGTCATTGCCTGCCTATAATATACAAAATCTCCGGGTCCGCAATAATCAAAGACCTTCTGAGGGATGCCGATATCTGTAACATATATCTTTCCGGAATTTTCAACGGTCATCCCCTCCTTCAGATCAGTAAACGTAACGGTCATGTATGGTTTTACCGCAATATCTGATCCCATGCCGGAAGGAACATCTATCGACACTATTTTCCTGCCGGAATGGTTGATTGTCCGGATTATTTCGTCGTATGGCTTTTTCGGAGTGCCCGTGAACCCGGAACCGAACAGAGCATCCACCACTATATCACACTCACCAAGTTTATGGCGGAATTGCTCCTGATCAATTATCTCTCCGGAATACTTGCCTGCTGCCTTGCGACTTTCCGGATTCCTCAGTGAATCCTTACCCTTGACCGGGAACACGGAAATTTCGTTGTTTTCCGAGAGCAGTCTTGCTGCGACCATGCCGTCTCCGGCATTGTTTCCCGTTCCGCAGACTATGAGAATCCTGTTTCCGGATCCAAATTCGTCCGTTATTTTTTCGCTCACTCTCTTCCCGGCATTAAACATCAGGCCATAGAGATCTCCGAAGAAAAAACCATAGTTCCTGTCAGCCCTTTTTACGTCAAGGAATGAAAGCATTATTGTATAACATTAACAAAGAGATAAGTTTACTTTATAATCTTTCCAGTTGCAATCTTCCACATGTAAAGATCAAGGATTCCCGGTTCCAGGTTGATGTTTCTCGCCATATCCAGAATGATCTCTTCAGTATTGAGATACTTCTTTCTTGAAGTCGCCTTGATCTCCAGCTCCGGATTCTCGGTTCTAAGCATCCCCAATATGTGCTTGTCGAGAATGGCGAAGTCGAACACCCCAACGTTTCTCAGGAAATGAGATGCCTCCTTGTATCCAAGTCCCCGGATATTTTGAACGAGAAATTCCCTGCTCTCATAGGTGTCACTGGCATTAACCAGAGATGGTAGTTTATCGACTATCCATCTTGATTCGACTATGAATTTGCTTCTCAGGTTGTAGAAACGGTATTTCACGCGCTTGAGTTCATCTCTCAGCTTCGTCTCGTCGTAATTGAGGAATCCGTCTATACCTATCATCTGCTGTGTCCTTACACCCATTTCGGCGGAAGTGTTTGCCGTCAGAAGGCAGAAGCATAATTCCCCAAAGAGGAACTCTTTTGAGCCCTTTCCTGCAGTTCTGAATTCCATCCTCTTTTTTTCTATGTCCAATGACACTGGAGAATCCATAAGTTGCTTAACTTGAAAAAGAACTGGGGCCTCCTGGAGGGCTGTTTTAACTCCGGATGAGGCTTTTTGCATTAATATCAAACTGTAAAGTGTTATAAAAATATTATTTGAAGATTTCGTACATCTTCTGTGCTTTTTGCAGTTTTCCCTCGACGTCGGACCACTTTACGTTCTTCAGGAAAGCGTCAAGATATGGTGCCCTTTTTGGTCCATAATCGGTATAGTATGCGTGTTCGTATACATCCATGGCCAGGATTACTATTGCATTCCATATTCCGTTTGTGTTATGGACATCCGCGCCTATGTTCCTCAGTTTACCGGTGTTGAGATCGAACACACAGAGACTCCAGCCCCTGAACGCTATACCTGTTGCCTTGAAGTCCTCCACCCATTTCTCATAACTTCCAAAGTCTTTTTCCACGTGCTTCTTAAAAGATTCCGGCACAGCAGAATGGTCTTTTGAGAGGTTTCCAAAGTAGATCTCGTGAAGCAGTGCCCCATCATAATTGAACGTCTCTTCAAGCTTCAACTCTCTGAATTCACTGTAATTCTGGTTAGCCTTGCTTCTGTCAGCGTTCGGCAGTTTCTCCCAGATCTCGTTTAGCTTGTTCACGTATCCTTTGTAATGCGTCTCAAAATGGTACTCTACCTGCTGATCTGAAATGCCGTCCAGTCCTTTTGGTTTCACTTTATCTTTTGCTTGCCAGTTCTCTGCCATTTTTCACCTTTTCAACATTTACTACTGGTTTAAAAACTTAATTAACAGCAATTATGAATTAATAGGAGCAATTATTTCTTACAACTGGTGCGTAACGCTTATTCGAATTTCCCGTCGTCGTGCTTGAACCAGACCTTATCAAAATTTTCCAGTGTGGCAGTCCTTACGGCGTGGCTGAACTCAGATCTCGTTACAGAAAACCTGGACCTCAAAAGCCATTCTTCAAGGGTTTCATCGTCGCTGGTCCTCGCCCTTGCTATCTCCGCGGAGCACGTTGAGCAGTACATCCCACTGTAAATTAGATAGCTGCAGATTA
>JAJZOM010000191.1 GCA_021811505.1 Thermoplasmata archaeon
TGATAGCTCTTTCCTAAGTTTTCGATCAGAAATGTTGCTTTCCATAGGCAAATATATGTCATCGGATATACTTAATAATTTTCTTTATCTCAGGTAGTATATTTTCATTAAAAGCACTCTCATGGAAATCAAAATGTCGAAATGATATATACTATTTGAGATAGAGATGCTGTTCTAAACAATTTTACAGAAACTTGATGCAGTTGAATCAGCTGAAGTTGGTGGACTCTGTCTAAAACTAAAATTAGTTCTGACTGATCTACATTTCCCTGTAATCAAGGCAAGATAAATAAACATAAACTGCTATGAGCGTAACAGTAAAACAATAAAAAATCAATGGAAAAGGTACATAATGTTGCGGTTTGACCAGCAAAATTTAAGGGATATCGGAGTTATAACGTTGTGTGGTGTGTATTAAGTGCCAATCAGGAATCAAGATACATACCGTAAATCAATCTTCAATGCAAAGGTGTAAGTTATGTCCGCGATAGTCCTGAACGCTTCAAGTATTCAAACTATGGCGTATAGTATTCTATTCGCTTACAAGAATGAATTCTTCATTGCCTTCGTTTCTATTTTTGCCGGACGTAAACTGCTAAGGGCAGCATATGGTGGTAAATATACGTCTAAAGGTCTGATCGTGTCTCCGCTGGCTTATCTCGCATTCACAGGCACTACACTGGTAGGCATTCATCTGGAGGGGCTATTGATCTGTTCAGTAGGGTTTGCCTTTGGATTGGGGCTATCATCAGTTCTAAAGAACCAGGTGCACTTTTTCGAAAAGAACGGGAGCCTGTATTACCGGAGATCGTTATATATTGTTCTGGCGTGGACTGTAGCCTATATAAGCAGGATGTATCTTCTTCTTTACTATGATGTAACGGCAGGTCTTGTACTGAGTGTAATACTGTCATACTTCACGGGTCTGATAACTGGTGAAGCTTTCCAGATAGCGGTGCAGAAGAGAATTTTTGATTACCGGCACGGTTTGCTTGCATCACAGAGGGCACAAAACCTTGAAGAGTGAGTTTCGCAATCGGAGAAATTTTATTATCCCTATCATTAACCGCCTTGAAGGATAGATAAAATGCCACTGTAGCTCAGCAGGTAGAGCAGCTGATTCGTAATCAGCAGGTCGGGGGTTCAAATCCCTCCAGTGGCTTCATCACGCTTCGTATTCCTCGCCATTATGAGATTGTAGTTACCATTGTCCCTATCATCTTTCCCTACCACTCACCAGAGGCTTAACGTGATCGTCCTGGCGGTCACCTGCCAGAATGTAACGGGTACATGGCTATGGAAGAGGCGATCATGAACCTCCTCGTGCAGAATAATAACAAATCAATGGTAAAGAGTTGACAATGAGTTCAAACTCCGAAGATTTCTTAAACGAAATCGCATTATTTTTGTGCGATCATAGAAGAGAATCTTGAAGATTGTCTGGAACGGCGTAAGCTCCTGCAAGAGTGAAAATATGAATGAAAATGAATGGACTCGTACAGAGAAGAAGATAGCGAGAGGAGCATTTGATAACGCTCTTCAAAGGGAATGCGATTCCATCATTGAGAGACTTGGGGGAATGGTCTCGAGGGCACGGAAGATCTCCGATATATGGGAATTGCATCATTATCTTTCTGACACGCTGAAAGAGATGGAACTCAAATATGATTACAGGTATTCACGCATCATTCAAGTGTTTGGCCGGTTGCTTGCTGAAGGATGGCTCTCCGAGGAAGATCTGAAAGGTCTCGGTAAGGAAAAGATGGAACAAATCACGAATACCGCTAGTTCGATACGCGTCCTTGTTATGGACGACGAACCCGCAGAGAAGAATGCGGTGCACCATGAAGATGGACGGGGGACGAAAGAGGATGGCAGTTCTCCTACGAAACTGGGCACAAAAGAAAAGGGGTCAACTTCGGAAGATCTCACAAAGATGATCGAGGATGCTATAGTTGATGCATATACCTATGAGGAGCAGGAGACTGCCTTCTTCACTGTACTTCAAGACTCTTTTCAATTCCCTCTCCATGCCATTGTCATGGGAGAGCCGGTAGAGGTCAGGAATTTTGACCTTGATGAGGGCGAGGGAGGTATTGTAGCGGTTTGTGTTCGCCTTGGAAAGAATTACCGAGTCAGTGTCACAGCTCTTGAATGGGATGATCATAAGCCTTCTGGCGCAGAATGGATCGATGCATACAGACAATGGCGTAAATCTGGCCTGTAGTTACCACTGGGGGAATAAGAGACGCCATAACAGTGTGCCCATCCTCAGAACCCGATTTTGCCCAATTTGCTGCGTGCTCTGTCTGTTCTACCCAATGATGGTCTTTCTGGGAGTGAAAATTTATAGCAAAAGGGCAAAAATTTTGAAAAGAATCGGGGTACCTGTCTCATGTGTAAACACCGATAACAAGCGTTGAAATAATATGCAATGAATTATGATATTCTGTATAACTCCTGTTTCCCATGATTAGTTAATTGTATTTAGCCGCAAATTCAGGTCCGTTTGCTACTTCTCTTTCTCTATGGACTCAATGGTCTTCTCACATTCGTCTATGATTCTTGAACACAGGGGAAACATGCTGGATACCTGGTTTCGCATTTCGTCCTTGCTGATGCCTTTTTCAAAGCCATAAACAACCATCGGTCTTATACGGAGAAGTGTCTCATAAGTTGCAAGATAATTTTCGAGATCCGCAAGAAAAGACTGCGAAATCAGCTTATTTCCCCTCAGGTAAATCCTCACAGCTCTCCTAACATCGTGTACTTTTGGAACCTCCACGTGCATCGCGATCAAAACTGCCTTGAACGCTATTTCAACGGCCATCTCCATAGAATACAGGGCTTGTGAGTACACCTTGGCTTCTGCGGTAACTCTCGCCGCTTCCAGCCAGTTCTTTGCTGAGGAGATTGCATTCTCTACTTCCACGTCAGAACCTCCAGATCGTTGATCTTCTCCCTGTGGTGCTTTATTTTCTTTATTGAGGATCTGAAATCCGATACAGATCCATGTTTCTCAAACAAGATAATCCCATAATCAACTATGTCGAAGAAAATGGGTCTGAGGATGCTTGTTTCATCTATCCCTAATATCAAGGGACTTATCAGGGACGGTAGCCCTCTCTCCGTCAGGGTGATCCCATCTTCCTTAAGGCCGTCGGCTATTCTCATTACCTCACCAAACAGATTCCTCCCCCGTCCATCCGTGAGAACCAATATGTCTATGTCGCTGTATTGTGTGTGAGTTTCTTTTGCAACGGACCCGAACAGAATTGCGCCAAGCACGTGATCCAGTTCTCGGAGGCCTTCCGCAAAATTTGCCACATAGTCTTTCAGTTTTTCATCAACGTCAAGGAGATCCAACCGGTTGCTGATCAGTTCCAGGAAGAATTCGTTGAAGCTAAGATTTACACCCATTTTCTGTTTCAATTTGGATTTAGCTTCTGCTAGTCTGGAATATGTGGCAAGATCAAGCATAACAGTCTTGTATTTCACGATATTCTATAGAAATTCTTATGCATAGAATTTTCTATCTAATAAAACAGGTTAGTATAATGAAGTTCTTTACAAGTCCCGGTACAATGCTGCACGTGATAGTAGTTTACAACCGGAGTAGTAAAATCTTCGGGCTGAAACCACGGAAAACTGGGAAACAGTGGGCCGATTACCAGAAAAATCCAAGGGATGAGACAATTGATCACCTGGCATACTGTTCATTGTTAATGGCAATGATCAAAGCTTTTTGAACGGAAAAAGACTCAACTGCCATCTTTATCAACATTATAAGTAAGCATAAAATATCAGCATTTTTCCTTATATTTTCCAATTTGGATTACTTATTATTCATCGTAACATGTAAATAAGGAGGGCGGGTTTAGCAAATATGGTGACGTGAGCTGAAAGCAGACGTTAGCTTGATACATCCCCCCAGCATCTACGATTTCAGATTCAAAGACATACGTTCCGGTCCCATAAGTGATGTCATCCCCTCGACTCCGGTCTTCGAGATGTACCCGATCGGCTTTGTGAGCATGCTAAACTACCTGATCTCTAACGGTTTCAATGCCCGTATATCGAATCTTGCAGTTCTCATGCTTCATTCAGCAAAATTCAATGTTGAGAAGTATATTTCAAGGCTTGATTCCGATCTTTTCGGAATAAGCCTTCACTGGCTTCCACACGTGCACGGAGCCATCAATATCGCGAGAATCATTAAGAAGGAACACCCCGATTCGAAGATCGTCCTCGGTGGGTTCTCGTCCAGTTACTTCAAAGAAGAGATCATGCATAATTACCCTGAGATTGATTTTATTCTTTCCGGTGACCTGCAGGAGAAGAACACCGCCGACCTTGCCGACGTGGTTCAGGGACACGGAAGGCTAGAAGATATTCCATCTCTTTCTTACAGGGATAACGCCGGCATAAAATTCAATCCTGTCAGGTGGAACTCAGGCGATATAGATCGGGTTTTCCTCAATTACGAAGTACTGATGAAAAATTCATTAAAATACCATGACATC
>JAJZOM010000079.1 GCA_021811505.1 Thermoplasmata archaeon
GTATTTCGTTGTCTCCGGGATTCTTTGAATTCCACCCGATAAGATTCTCTATGTCCTCATCCTTAACTTCGTTGCCGTCAACGTTTCTTATCAATGATTCTAAGATTATCCTGAGAGATGCCGGGAGTCTGGACAGGTTGTAACCGTCCATTTCCAAGCTCTTCAATGAAAAGTAGTTGTACTCTTTATTCCCAATCTTCAGAACCGAGTTTTTCTGGAATTTAGAAGTCATGCAGATCAAACGTGTATCCTATTTCGATAATTATGATTTTCTAATACAGTTAGAAACTGGATTGTATCGTGATGGCACGAAACACCAGATAAAACATTCTGTTAAATAACTATTTATGTGTTGTGTCCCAAGATTCTGTTACCCTGATACCCGATTACCTCACCTGAGCTTTTCTTTACTGGGTTCGTTTGCTCTTGCATATCCGGGTTTTCTTGTGACTGAAGTATCACATTAACACTGGCATCCCCTGTACCATGGCTTTGTTTTTCGGGGGTCGGATATGTGTAATAAGTTTCCTACTATTATGATAAGTATTAAATATGACAATTCCATAATTAATGCAGAAGATGAATGAGAGGATCAGCATATCACTCGATGAGGGCCTCCTGAAACTCATCGACAGAGAGAGAGGAGACGTTCCGAGGAGCAAGTTCATAGAGAGCTTGATAAAAATGAGGATCAACATATTCCAGGCACTCTGGATCTTCGATGATGAATTCGATGAAATATCTAGGAGAGAGAGATGGATTGAAGCACACGCTTCTCAACCCATAGGCAAACCGCTACACAAACACAGCGGGTATGTAACTGTGGATGAAGAAGAGCTGAGATTCTATGATGACAATCTCGTTAACCTGTTCGTCATAAAAAGAGAGGAAGTAAAGGATCCTGTGATAGGATATGACGAAAGGTTCAGGAGATTCAGGGATTCTAGAGGGCTGATCCCTCCATTTCACATTAACTGGAACGGGAAGGAAATATATATGTTCACCAGAACCACCGGGAAAAGAATCTTCTATGGAAATAATGAATCATTCATCAATGCAGTCGTTTCAAAAATGGGCCTTAAAATCGATGAATATTCTCCAGATAAGTAACACTTCCTTCAATTAATCCAATCAATTGTCAGGGTAAAAGAACCTTCGGCTGATAGATTTAAGTACCATTTCACTGATTTACTTCCATGTCTTCGAAGATCAAAGATATTGAAATTCTGGAACTTGGAGAGAAAGGCAGAGAGATATCTTCCCCATGGAGTTCCACAATACTGCTTGTGAAATTTACTACTGACGACGGCCTTGTCGGTTTCGGTGAAGCTCCAACCACGTTGATGACCCTACCAGTGAAAGAGAGTATGGAAGAAGTAAAGAGAGTTTTTCTCGGAGCGGATTTCTATGATGTTGAAAGGAATCTGAAAACTTTCTACAAGCACTCGTTTTATCTGTCTAAGTCCATGGAGGCAACCTCGGCACTCAGCGCCTTCGAAATCGCCAGCTGGGACCTCATTGGAAAGGCCACCGGTACGCCTGTTTTCAAACTTCTTGGCGGAGAATTCAACCCGCAAATCAGGGCCTACGCAAACGGATGGTATTCTGACTGTGTGACCCCGGAGGATTTCGTCAGGAAAGCGAAGGTGGTTGTATCAAAAGGCTTCGATGCCATGAAATTTGACCCGTTTGGCAACAATTACGACACCATATCAAGGGAGGGGCTGGCCAATGCAGTCAACATCGTTGGTGCTCTCAGAGAGGAATTTGGAGATAAAGTCGACCTGCTCATTGAGTGCCATGGGAGATTTTCCACCAGAGCGGCAATTGCAGCAGGAACTGCCCTTGATGAATTCAACCCGCTTTTCCTTGAGGAACCGGTTCATCCGGAACTTGAAATGGGGCTTCTCGAGGTAAAACGGTATGTCAGGACACCGATTGCCCTCGGCGAGAGGCTTTTGAACAAGTCCGATTTTGCGAGGTACATATCCCAGGGCCTGGTGGATATTATACAGCCGGATCTGACAAATTCCCTTGGAATACTGGAAGCCAAGAAAACTGGAGCAATAGCCGAGGCTTTTGGAGTTCCTGTTGCCTATCACAATGCTTTTGGGCCAATACAGACAGCGGCTACCCTGAATGTTGATGTGACACTTCCGAATTTCCTGATACAGGAGAGCTTCGAGGTTTTCTGGCCGGACTGGAAGAAAAACCTTCTTCAATCGGGCTATACCCTCGAGAAAGGGAAATTCAAGCTTTCTGGAAAACCCGGGCTTGGCGTGGTAGTTAATGAAAAAATCCTGCAAAGCAGTGCAGTTGACGGAATGGAACCATTTGACCCAGTGGAGCCGCCATGGGTTGTTTCTGGCACGTATAAACCACCAGAGTGAGAAATAAGATGAGTGAAGATAACAAGCCTATTGAGGAATCCCTGCAGAATCTTGTTACGCTCAGGAACCAGCTTAAGGACCAGCTTGGCAAGACGTTCGAACTGCTCAAGGATGTCGAGGGTGCCATATCCACAGTTAACCGGCAGGAAATTGTGGACGAGAGTACAGACCGTGGGAAGGGTAATTTCGGAATCAAGCCTGCAGGAAAAGTCAGCACCGGCACTAAGAAGCTTGACGATCTTCTATCTGGTGGTTTCCCTGAGCCGTCCAATATCCTGCTGAACGGCCCACCGTATTGCTCAAAATACTCCGTTGCCAACAACTTTATCAGTTCTTCAATACTGGACGGGTATCCCGTCATAGTTGTCTCGCTGGACAGGGATGTGACCAGGATCAAGCAGGACCTCTTCGGAATATCAGATTCTGTCGAAAAATATGAGAATTCGGGAATGCTGAAATTCGTGGATGCCTATTCCAAGGTGATACAGAGTGAATCCACGGACAAGAATGCCACGGTGGTTGAAGGAGTGACGAACACCAGTAATTTCCTCAGGACTGTGGACAGCATTTCAGCTTCCACGAAAGCAAACAGCGGCCCATATAGAATGGTTGTATTCTCCCTGACAGGATGGATAACTCAGACAGAAGAGAAGACATTTTCGAAGGCTTTTCAGCACTTCTCCCAGAGAAGGAGAATTGAAGGTGCTGTTACACTGTACACTATAGAAGACGGAATTTTTCAGAGGAGCCTCTATGAAAACGTGAACTATTTCATGGATGGATCGATTGAATTCAGATCCGAAATATCCACGGAATACCTCAGGGTGAGAGGATTGAAAGATACCAGATCAAGGGACTGGGTAGAGGTTTTCAGTGACGGTGACAAAATCGACCTTGGATCATTCGATCTGAAGAGAATCAGATAATGGTCAGATCAATTCTACGGATATTATCAGAGTGATCATGAATGCTGCAATCATGTATATCATATACCAGCCGATAGAACTGTTCATGAAACGAAGAGTTATGTATTTGCACACCGATTTGTAAGCTTTTCCCGTTCTCAACATTGCATACCAGAAAACGTCCATGACGGTTATTGACTGATTCTGGTTTCCAATCCTTGTCCGGAGTATTTTGCGAAGCATCAGCCTGATGTTGTTTGAGTATGCGTATGAAGTGTATATGTCTGCAATGTCCCTGCCACCGTTCCAGACCGGAACCGTTCTATGCCTGGGCTTCCTGAATATAGCATAAGCCAGAATGGAGAACACAGATATCAGGAGAATTATATAATCCGGAGAAAGCACTCCGAAATCAGCACTGCCAAACTTCGAGGTGATCATGAAGCCATTGAAAATCAGAACCCCGGGTATCCCGCTAATAAATGAGGACGGGAAGACCAGAATTGAAATGCTTAGCATAAACACAAGGAAACCTCCCAGGGCCATTACCGTGAAGGATCCGATACTGCGCCTTCCCCTGTTGGACCTGTGAAAGAGATTGCCAAAGGACAGGACCTTAAGCAATGCGCCAGTTGCCATGCCTTCTCCAAGCGCAAGTACCGATCCGACAATTATTGCCATGATTCCAGTGAACCCTCCCGAGTAGGCCTCCATGAAGAAGGATTCGAGGAGCATCCAGACACCAAGCCCGCCAATTGTCGGAAACAGTCCGGAGAGAGATATTGTCGTAAGGAATGTGCCGACATTGTTCCATCTGTTCGAAAAGCCAGTTATTTCTCCGAAGAACTCTCCTCCAGTGTTTCCAATTGCGAGGAACAGGCCGGTTTTCGAAAGGGAATGAGCCAGGCTGAATATTATGATCACGATAAGAATGAATGATCTCAGCGTTGGTGAAAAAGCAATTATGTACAATCCGATTGCACTCAGTATAGATGCATTGTTTTCTATTGTGCTGAAACCCGCAAGCATCTTCATGTTTTCAGATATATATGCATAGATTGCAGCGAAAATTATGGAAAGCCCGCCTATTATAAGGAAAAATATTCCGATATAGATTACCAGCGGGCTCAGGAATACAAGTCTCATTATGACAAAGACTCCCATGAGAGTCATGGTAGAACTCAGAACTGCCGATGCGTTTGCAGGCGCATTACCGTGGGCTATGGG
>JAJZOM010000065.1 GCA_021811505.1 Thermoplasmata archaeon
CTCAGAAATCTTGCGGAAAATGGACCCACAACAATGGTAAGAATGGCATCACTGACTAATGTCACACAAGGATGGATTACAGGGATAATTGATAATCTTGAAAAACAGGGCCTTGTTGTCAGAAGAAGAAGCAGCGAGGATCGAAGGAAGATAGATCTTATCATCACAGATTCCGGTATGAGGAGGTTCAGGGAGGCAAAAAAGATTCACCTTGAGTTTATTGAGCGCTGTCTTTCTGGAATCGATGATCTATCTGCAGAAACTCTTCTGAAAAGTTTAGAGACATTGAAAAATTCAATCGCAGAGAAGAACGCACCATTTGGAAAATCCAGTAAGTGAAAAACTTTTATTTGAGTGATGAAACAGATTCGTGTGCAGGATTAATCTACAGATCGAAATGTTTGGTCAGGAAATATTAATGCGACAAAATTCAGTAACCCATCTGTGAAAAGGGCAAGATTGATTAAAATAATTGCAGTTTTAACAATCCTGATATTTATTGCCGTATTACTTGCTTATACTCAGGAATACCCGCCCATCAGTGTCGTTGCGTCTGATAGCATGACGCATTCAGATTACTGGACACCTGGTACCATCAATGTTGGAGACATAGTATTTGTAAAGAAGGTATCACAGGTACCGGATAACATAATTACTTATGTTGTGGGCCGTGAAATGGGCTATAAGAGTTATAGTGAATATGGAAATGTGATTCTTTACAAGAGCTCCAACGGTTTGACTATAATTCACCGCGCAATGTTTTATCTTTCCTGGAATAATTCCTTTCCTGTAGTTCAGGGTTATCATAATCAGAGCTGGATGAAGGTGACAAGGGATTATGTTTTAATTGACAATGCAGGTTACAGCCATAGAAACCTTGTCGTATATATTTCGAGTTTTGTAAACGAAAGTGGTTTCATAACAATGGGGGATCATAACCTTGCAGTTTCGGATGAATTCAATTCAACCTTGTCCGCATATATTGCTGCGGACCAGAATGTGGGGATTACAAGCGCACCTGTCAATTCTGCTAACATACTGGGAGTTGCTTTCTGGGATATTCCATGGTTCGGTCTCATAAAATTAAACCTGTTGCGGCTCTACGGCCAGTGGCCAGAATATAACGAGGTTGCAAAGGACTCATATTATTTTCTATTCGCTTCATTGTTCATAATATTTGGAGCAATACTGTTCCCGTACAAAAAGGTTGGAAATAGGCTGAAGCAATATAGGAGGCAAAAAAAATAGGAAAACGCTGAATTGCCTTCTAGAAATGAATACTTTTATGATAGAACGAGCAGAAAAAATAACCCGATAAAACTTAAAACAGATGAAACAATTTCATTTTATCTAAGGATTGATAAATTTGTATGGTGATGAATTAATTAATTTTGAACATGGGAGACCTTTCAATTTATTGGGAACATTCAGACAGAAAGACAATTTTCTAGTAAGAGTGTTTATCCCTGAGGCAACTGATGTTTCAATTGAGGTAGCAGGATCGAGAAAATTGGCATCTGACAAAGGCAATCAGGTCTTCGAGGCTGTATTTGATGATATTCCAGAAAGCGAGCATTATCGAGTATATTACAAGGGAAAGGATAACCAAGAACACAGTGAGATATATCCATATTCATTCAAGCCTGAAATCAGTCCAGATGACATCTATCTCTTTAAGGAAGGTCAGCTGAAATATGCATACAGAACCTTTGGTGCACATGTCGAGAAGAGGGATGGAATTAGCGGTGTAAGATTCATTGTCTGGGCACCGAATGCAAAGGCTGTCTCGGTAGTAGGTGATTTCAATTTCTGGGATTACCGAAGGTATCCCATGGAAAACGTCAATGATTCTGGAATCTGGGAGATATTCATACCTGATCTGAAACACAATGCGTTTTACAAGTATGCCATTAAATTTCAAAGTGGACAGGTTGAAATGAAATCCGATCCTTTTTCCTTCTATATGGAGAAAAGGCCACGGACAGCATCCATCGTCACTGATCTAAATTATGAATGGACGGATTCCGGGTGGATACAGACAAGAAACAACCATCAATCCAGGAAGTCACCTATATCTATCTATGAGATCCACCTTGGTTCATGGAAGCGTCCATGGGATAACAGAGATTTCATGAACATAAGGGATTTTGGGAATGATCTGATTAACTATGTGAAAGATCTGGGTTTCACGCATATAGAGATGATGCCTGTAATGGAACATCCTCTCGATGAATCATGGGGATACCAGGTTGTCAACTATTACGCACCGACTTCCAGATATGGTACCCCGGAGGATTACATGTGGTTCATTAACGAATGTCATAAAAACAACATTGGCGTCATTCTCGACTGGGTTCCAGCTCATTTTCCAGAGGATGAATACGGCCTCTACAACTTTGATGGCACGCACCTTTATGATCACGCAGACCCGAGACTGGGAAAGCATCCTGACTGGGGGACAAGAATTTTCAATCTCGCAAGATACGAGGTGAGGAATTACGTTCTTTCCAATGCGGTATACTGGATCGATGTTTTCCATGCTGATGGTATCAGGATAGATGCAGTAAGCTCCATGCTCTATCTGGATTATTCAAGAAAGGAGGGCGAATGGGTACCGAATATCTACGGTGGGAGGGAGAACCTTGACTCAATATCTTTCTTCAGGGAATTGAATTCATTCCTGCACAGCACCTACCCATATGTAATAACAATAGCGGAAGAATCAACAGCATGGCCCGGAGTTACAAATTCCCTTGAGGCAGGCGGGCTTGGCTTCGATTTCAAATGGAATATGGGATGGATGCATGATACACTAGAGTATTTCTCATTAGATCCTGTATACAGAAAATATCACCAGAACCTTATCACGTTCACAATATGGTATGCTTTCAGCGAGTCATTCATACTTCCACTTTCTCATGATGAGGTGGTCCACATGAAGGGCAGCCTCTTCACCAAAATGCCAGGAGATGAATGGCAGAAGATGGCCAATCTGAGGTGCCTGTATGCATTCATGTTCCTCAGCCCCGGAAAGAAACTGGTATTCATGGGATCTGAATGGGGCCAGCATGAAGAGTGGAACGTAAAGGAAGGGTTGAGATGGGAACAGGCATCCTATTTCTACAATGCCCGGCTTATAAGGTTCTTCAGAGATGCTCTTACCATTTACACAAACAACAATCTTTCGGTATCAGACCAGGATCCATCCGGGTTCGAGTGGATAGATTTCTCCGACTATAACCAATCAGTATTCAGCTTCATAAGGAAAACAGGAAATGATGGTTTCATACTCGCAGTTTTCAATCTAACCCCCGTTCCAAGGTTGAATTACAGGATTGGTGTGCCAAGGCAGGGTTTTTACAAAGAAATACTTAACAGCGACTCAGAAATCTACGGTGGAAGCAACATGGGTAACTTCGGTGGTGTTCATTCTGATACTGTGGTATCACATGGCAGGAATAACAGTATAAACCTGACACTTCCGCCGCTTTCATGTGTTGTATTCAGATTTAACAGTGATGAAAATGAAGGGTGAAATATGGGTTGAGAACGTAAAACCTTCTGTTGATAATGGAAAGAGGTATGCAAAGGTCACTGCGGGAGAGGATGTGATAGTTAAATGTGACATAATTTCGCATGGTACCTCAAGGATAGATGCCGCTATTATGTTCCGTCATGATTCAGAAAAGAAATGGCGTTCCTCGTCCCTTGAATTTGTGGATAATGATTCCTGGTCAGGCATTTTCACAGCTGAAAGGACAGGTATCTATAGATACAAGATAGTTGCATGGCATGATCAGGTTTCCACGCTTATGGCGAACTGCAAGAAGTGGCTTGATGCAGGTGAGGATATAAAGGAGGACCTTAACCTGATAAAGAAAATACTACAAGGAAACAGCAACGTAAAACGTTTCCTTGAAGACCTGGAAAAGGACCCTGTTACATCAATCAACAAATTTGTCTTGCCTGATAACATATATTCCGATCTTAGAAAATATTTCCCCCGGCTTGATCTGTCAGAATCTGATGAATACCAGGTTTCCTCTGATCCTGTATACGGTGGGTTCGCATCGTGGTATGAGATATTTCCAAGATCACAGGGTTCAGACCCAAAAATATCTGGGACTTTCAAGGACTGCATAAACAGGCTTGATGACATCAAGGAGATGGGTTTTGATGTCGTTTATCTTACCCCCATTCACCCTATCGGCATTACCAACAGGGTCGGAAAGAATGGTTCACGTGTTGTAACCCCCAATGATCCCGGGAGTCCGTGGGCCATAGGTAACAAGGATGGCGGTCATAAATCGATTAACCGTGATCTTGGTACGATGGAGGACTTTGCCCGATTCCTGGAAGAAGCAAGAAAAAGGGGTATGGAGGTGGCGCTTGACATTGCATTCCAGTGTTCTCCTGATCATCCTTATGTAAAAGAACATCCGGAATGGTTCAGGCACAGGGAGGATGGTTCAATCAGATATGCAGAGAATCCACCAAAAAAGTATTATGATATATATCCAC
>JAJZOM010000157.1 GCA_021811505.1 Thermoplasmata archaeon
TTAACTGCTGAAAATTCAGGTTTGCAATGGTACCTCAGGCATTAACGTCACTGCTCATCCTTCGCTTTATGGTGAATATGAGGGATACCAGATTTTTGAATTTTCAAACGTATCCGTTTCCATTCCAGCTATAGTGAACCTACCAAAAATACCGGTTTCTCTAAACATAATAGACAATTTCTCCGAAATCCTGCACAATAACACCTTTTATGCCTCACCTGTATCCGGAAACCTTGTTGCACTTGGAACAAACCTGTCTGTCAGAGACGCCATTGATGCACATTTAACCGGCAACAACTTCCAGGGGCTTGCTGTTAAATACTTTAACGGCACTTCTGATTATTCCGTCTATGTTGGGTTGAGCAACAGGTATTTCATGCATTTAAGCGCGAATGTATTCGCCAATGAAACTCAGTTTAGCGTGGAATTCCGGAACGGGTATTATGCAGCCGGTTTCTACCTAACAGCCAGCCTGATGTTCGGGAATGGATTGTTTACAGGGATTATAAGCGGAAATTACGTTAACGGAACTATCGGCGTCGGAACCTCGAATTACTATGAGCACAGCCATATTATAAGTGGCCTTATGAACAATAAAACATCGTATCAATAGAGGTCTACATGGGGAATAACATTCGTAACTTTGCAATTGTAACATCGTACTATTTCAAGAACTACTACAGGTCGAAAAGCTTCTATCTGATGCTTATAATTTCACTTCTGGTCTCATGTTTGATGACTTACTTTTCCTTAAGATACATAAACAGCATGTCACAACTGTTTCCGAGGTTGAATTTTTCCGGGATCGGAAATGAGACCAAAGAAATGATCTTCGGGTATCTCTGGTCGTTTGTTCTTCTTGATTTACCTGTATTTGCAGCGGTTTTCTTTGGATCTTCGGCCGTTTCCAGCGAGATTGAGAATAAAACGGCGTTTCATATTTTTCCTTTGCCAATAGGGAGGGGCAATCTACTCATCTCGAAGTATATTGCAGCAGTAGCTGTGACAGTGATCACAGTGATGGTTTACGTGTTCGTCCAGGCAGCAGTCTTTGTATACCTCTTTAATGGCCTGCTGATAACAGCGTTTTTCCAGTCTGTCGGGTTGCTTATGATCTTCATTTTTTCCATAATGGCATTCACCTTTCTCATAAGCAGTATTTTCAACAAGAACACATATGCATACATTACTGTGTTTTTGATATATTTCCTGGTATTCAACGCTTCTGGAATAATAATAGAATTCCTCTACAAATCCAACCCGTTCTATTTGCTGAATATATCGGCCCAGATCATTGATAAGGTTTACATCAACATATCTGCAAGTCCGTTCAGTAATTCATTCTCGCTGGCACCAGCTGGGATGGGAGAGATCATCAGGTCAGTTGCCGTTATGATCATATATGGAGTGATTTCAATTTCCACAGCGCTGATCATCTTCGATCAGAAGGAGGTTAAGTAATGCCCTCAGTGGAACTGGAACACGTTTCCAAGAACTACGGTCAGATTCAAGCACTCAAGGATGTAAGCCTGAATCTATCAGAGCCGTCATGCATTGGCATACTAGGACCAAATGGCGCAGGAAAGACTACCCTGCTCAAGATCCTGACCAACATAGTCAAGCCGAGTTCCGGAAAAGCGATGGTCAATGGAAGGAATCCGTCACACGAGCCGGAGAAAGCTCTGACAGACGTGGGAGCTCTTGTTGAACAGCCGGAATTTTACCCATACCTGACTGCAAGAGAGCTCCTTACCTTTGTTGCGAGAATTAAAGGTATTTCAAGGAGCAACGCGGAAGATGAAATTAAGCGGGTATCAGGCCTTACTTCCATAACCTCGTATCTGGACAGGAAAGCCGGCACGTTTTCCAGGGGAATGAAACAACGACTCAGTCTGGCATCCGCAATGATAGGCGATCCAGAAATACTTATACTTGACGAGCCCACCTTTGGACTTGACCCGAAGGGGATGAAAGAAACAAGGGACCTGATACGGAAACTCAATTCAGAACGCAAAAGGATCATAATTCTGAGCACCCACCTGATCAATGAGGCACAGGAGATCTGTGACCGGATTGTGATAATGAATGAAGGAATTATTGCCTACGACACAATGAATTCCAGGGATGAGGCAGGGATAAGGATTGAGGTGTCTGCACTGCCAGATCACCTGGAGATTCCGGACAGGCTTGCAGTTGATTACAGAATCGACGGAAAGATGATTATCCTGAGGAAAAATTTGAACGCGACCAATTCGGAAATAATAGAACATCTGCAGAATCTTGGTCTCAAGATAAACTGGGTTGTTCCCCAGAATGATATTGAAAATATATATGTCTCCATTGTAAGTTGACTTTATCCGGTTCCTGATCTGTCCGGAGAGTTAACATTAATTGGATTGAAATGTTCCCATGTCCGGCACATGATACGCTTAATCAGGAGTATACCATGAAGGATAGAGTAAAACTCAGACTCGAAAGAATTATCGGTGTAATGGGCCCGCTCCTTTTCAGCCTTGCATTTCTTGATAAAAGAAAGAAATACCTCTGGATCGTTATATCTGCCGGATTTATTTCAATGGTATCCAGGATGTTTGTCCCGCTCCTTATCGGTGATGCGGTGGGGTCTTTACAGAAACTCCAGTACAGTTCAGTAGAGCACTTCGCACTACTGATAGTGCTTGCCTCAGCAGTCTCTGGAGCAATGCAGTTTATCGTGAATTACGGAGCCCAGTACCTGAGCCAGGTGTATTCGTATAATCTGAGGAACGACGTGTTCGGCCACATCCTCCGGAAGAATGTCGGCTTTTATGAAAACCAGACTTCAGGAGACCTCCTCTCAAGAACTACTATGGATATCGAAGCGACCAGGAATTATATCCTTACAACACTCGCCCAGCTGATTCCCACTATATTTATGATTGGGTTCAGTTTTGTTGCCCTGCTCATCCTCAAAGTAGAATTTGCGGCAATATTTACCCTCACGGTTCCAGTGTTGATACTGGTTGGCCTAATATTTCAGCAAAAACAACGAACGCACTGGAGACACATAAGGATATATTATGGTCTTATGAACGAGCACCTGCAGGAAAATATCGTGGGAAACAGGGTAGTAAGGGGATTTTCCGCAGAGAAGCAGGAAATAGATAAATTCTCGGAAACTACCGAGCAGTTCTTTCAAGAAAACATGGGGATCGGCCGACTAAGAGGCAAATACAACAACATGATGCCTTTGATTGTGGGTGCTGCAGCAACAATTGTATTGCTGTACGGAGGATTTGTTTCCATAATAAACGGATCAAATATCGGCCCACTGGTATCAGCAGTAAACATATTCAGCATCATCAGTTTCCCAGTGAGCTTTCTGGGGCGAATGATAGTGTTTTCTGAAAATTCGAAAGCAAGCATCATGCGCATTAACGAGATTAGAACGCTGGAGAAAGAGGAGGAACTTTCCGCATTGCCAGAAATATATCCGAACGGCGATCTATCCTTCAGAGACGTCTCATTCAGGAGGGGAGATCGTGAGATATTGCGTAATATTTCGTTCGAAATAAGAGTCGGTGAATTTGTTGGACTGACTGGCAGGACTGCTGCAGGAAAAAGCACCCTTGTTAACCTTATACCGGGATTCAGCAAACCTAGTTCTGGCATGATACTCATAGGTGATAAGCAACTGAATGCATTTCCACTCTCATCGCTTCGCAAGGCTGTTGCCATAGTACCTCAGGAGATCACGCTTCTCTCTGGTACCGTAAGGGACAATATCGCTTTCGGAAACATGAATGCCGATGACGATGAGATAAAACAGTCAGCCGCCATAGCCAGGATATCTGATTTTATAGAGTCACTCCCGCTAAAATACAATACTGTAATCGGTGAAAGAGGCATTACCCTGTCCGGTGGGCAGAGACAGAGAGTGGCAATAGCCCGTGCGATCCTCACAAAACCAGGGTATCTGATTCTTGATGATGCAACTTCCAGCGTAGACCCGGAAACAGAGCTTGAAATTTTCAGGAATATCAAGAAAGAGATGACCCATACCACCGTGATCTTGGTGTCTCATCGAGAATCAGCCCTCAAATTTGCAGACAGGGTATTGAAGCTCACTGACGGACAGATAAGTGCAGTCCCTGATTTTAAAAAAGCCGAAGAAGAACTATCCACCAGACCTGAACATCATGATATACACGCGGGAGTTGACAGATTTGCCACTGGACTATGACGATCAGGAAGATCAATTGATCAGAACCGGGAAATCTCTCCCGTCTTTTTCAAGGCTGCTGCGGGACATGTTCAGGATGCGCAGGGAGAGCACTGAAGTAATTATCGCCGTAATGATCACGGCAGTAGCCGGAACCCTTTACCCGCTGTCCCTTGGCTATGCAATCAACAGTGTTATCCGCAGGGATTACACCGGCCTTTATCTTTTCGCCTCAGGATTCTTTCTGTTATATGTCGTTCAGTTTTTTTCCAACTGGCTAAGGACAGTGAGTTCAACAAAGC
>JAJZOM010000185.1 GCA_021811505.1 Thermoplasmata archaeon
GTAACTTCTGTAGACATATCCGAATGACCTGACATATTTCCGGAAAATACTGCGGGTATCTTTTCCGCCAGAAATAACCTTCAAAGAGGAAATATGCCTTACTCCCTGGTCCCATAGTCCAACCCGTCTCCTTGATGAGGAACCTGAGACTATATTCCCATTCTGGTTGAGGACAAAGTGTGATTTCAGTCCCTTGATAACGCTCAGGTAATTACCGTCGATTCCCCCTTTCTTTCCTTCGACTATCCAGTGATCCTGAACCCTCCAGTTATCCCCCTCTGTCAGAGTTCTGCATTTGGCAATAAGTTCTTCAATCTGCACCAGTATTATCACTCCACCGGAATTTCAGTGGCCTTTTTTGGAAGAGTTCTCACGTCCCTTACCGAAACTGATAGCCTTTCACCACTGCTTTCGTCGAACAGATATATTCGATCCGGGGCTATCCTGAAGCGAAGTTTTGAACCTGGTTTACCATTCATCAACAATTCCTCATTGTGTTGTGTACGTGGCACAGCAACTGATATGCGTGAAGTCCCAATTCTTACGTATGAATTCAGCGTCGGCCCCAGAAATTCTGTACTCTCTAGTATTAACTCCAGCTGGCCTTCAGGGTCAAGAGTGAGATCAGAAGGCCTGATTCCCGCCAGAATCTTCCTGCTATCTTTCTTTCCCGAGAGTTCTATTCCAAAAGAGGTGCCTGATTCAGCTTCTTCGAGTTCGTAAAAGTTCCCGGACTCTCCTGAAGTTCCCATTCTGAAGATGTTCATGGGTGGAGTTCCCACGAAACCTGCGACAAAAGCGTGCTCAGGATTGTCATACAGGGTTTTTGGACTGCCCTCCTGTATTTTCCTCCCCTGGTCCATTACCACTATCCTGTCTGCCAGTGACATCGCCTCAGTCTGGTCATGTGTAACATAAACAATGGTCTTTCCTGTGATTTTGTGGAAACGCTTCAGCTCTTCCCTCATCTCTTCCCGGAATTTTGCATCCAGATTGGACAGGGGCTCGTCCATTAGGTAAACGGCAGGATCGCGAACCATTGCCCTTGCCAGACCCACTCTTTGAGCCTGGCCGCCGGATATTTCCCTCGGTCGTCTTTTAAGAAGCTGATCAATGCCAAGCACTTTTGAGACATCATTCACTTTCATGTCTATCACACTCTTTTCCAGCCCTTTCATCCTTAGGTTCAGGGCTATGTTATCGTAAATGGTCATATGCGGATAGAGTGCATAGTTCTGGAACACCATTGCTACGTTTCGATCTGAGGGATATACTCCGTTCATTGATTTTCCGTTGATCTCAATTTCGCCTGAATCATAGTTTAACAGTCCGGCAAGGCACCTGAGGAAGGAGGTCTTGCCGCTGCCTGAAGGGCCGAGGATTACTGCAAATTCACCGTCGCCTATCTCCATGTTCAGGTTGTCTATGGCAGTTGCATCTCCAAATTTCAATACAAGATTTTTAACAATAACTGACACTGTTTCACCCCTTAAGTCCGGTGAAGGATATACCTTCTACAAAATATCTCTCGAATATTGCGTATATTATCAATGTTGGCAGCAATGTGAGAAACACCACTGTCATCATTTCATTCCAGTAAATCTGTATGCCATTTACTCCCTTGAAAAAATTCAGGACAAGCGGCAGGGTGTAGAGGCTCTTACTGTGTATAACCATCAACGGCCACAGGAAATTGTTCCATGATCCTATGAAAGTATAGATGAATGAAGCCGCAAACGCAGGTTTCGCCATCGGTGCAGATATTTTAGTGAATATCTGGAACGGATTCAGCCCATCCAGTTTTGCCGCTTCCTCTACCTCCTTTGGTATGGTCAGAAAATACTGCCTGAACAGGAATACGTTGAGAGCAGAGGCTATCTCGGGAATGATTATTCCCTGATAGGTGCTGAGCCATCCTATATTAAGCATGAATACGTATGACGCCACGGATACAACAGGGAACGGTATCATCAGAGTTCCCAGAACTGTGTAGAAAATCATCTCCCTCCCCCTGAAATTTAGCCTGGCAAATGCGTATCCCGCAATCGATCCTACAAATACGCTGCTGAATAGGACGATTAAGGTAACAAATATGCTGTTGAAATACCATCGTGGAAATGACCCGAAACTCCAGACGGAACCCAAATTTTGAACGAAATTTGAGAGACTGGTGCCGCTCAGTGGATTCAGGTTGGGCGGAAAATGTGCGAAGATGCTTGTCCTGAACATCTTCAGCATCATCCAGTAGAACGGGAGGACGTAAATCACCACAGCAAGGATCATCATCAACTGTATGGCCACTTTCTTTACACGCCCAATCGAGAGAATGGCGGAATTCTGTTCTGTTGCCACGCGCTTTATTCTGTTTTTTTTCTTTTTTTCTTTCGTTACATTGAATGTTTCCATTTTGAATCACGCCCACCTTAATTCTTTAAGATACCTTCTCTGGAGTAGGGTGACCGCCATAATGACTGCAAAAAGTATAAATGAGGCAGCGGATGAAACTCCGAGGGTACCGAAGTAAAGAAACGCCCTGTTGTAAATATAAATCAGGGGCACATATGTTGAATTGGCAGGTCCGCCGCCGGTTATTACAAATACCTGATCAAACAGCTGCATTGATCCTATCACGCCAAGCACTACAACCAGAAATGTTGTGAAGCTGAGCATCGGGGCATAGATATACCGGAATCTCTTCCATCCGGAACGGATTCCATCGAGGCTTGCCGCCTCAAGAATATGTGGAGGGATGGCCTGAAGCCCGGCGAGGTACATTACCATGAAATAAGGGGCTGTTGAGAAAATATTCATGGCCATTATAGCCGGGAACGCAAAAGTGGTACTGAAGAAGAAATTTATGGGCTGAACGCCAAACATGGAAAGGAAATAATTGACCATTCCCTGCCTGGAGAAAACCCAGATGAATATTATGGAAAGAGCAACCGGGGAGGTTATAGCAGGAACAAATACCAGCGCCCTGCTCATTCGCGTGATCCTGAAACGGTAATTGAACAGCATGGCGAGCGAGAACGCCAGAATCGTCTGTAATGTTACGACCACGGCTGTATAGTACATTACATTCAGAACCGAAATAGCAAAGAGGCTGCTGTGCAGAACCTCTGCATAGTTTGAGATCCCTGCAAAATGGATCTGGTGCCCGAAGGGATTGTAATAAAAAAGACTGATTGCGAAAGAGTAAAAAGCCGGAAAGAAGATGAAAACAACGATCAGCAGTAGAAGTGGAGCAATTAGGATATACCCATATCTGCTTTCCATGCCGTCGTTTAATTTTACTGTTTTTTTATTTTGTCTGCCTGTGCTTAACAAGATTATTCTCCTTTTTGTTCCTTAAATAAATAAATATTAAAAAATAGTGGGAAAATAAAGATAGCTCTACCCGGTGGATGTCCCTGCAAGAGTTGCATTTGTTACTATCAACATCTGCTGGATTCCGGTCTGGATGGATATTTTCCCTGCGAATACGTTCGCGTATATGTTGTGGACTTCATGCTCGGCTGCCACGAAGTTTGTTGTGTTGTAGTTCCATCCGTATGCGTAGGGGAACTGGTCTCCCGCATACGCCTGTATGGGGAAGTTTGACTGGTACCATGTGCTGTTGAGTATGGCTATCCTGGAAGGCAGAGCAAGACCCTTGGAAACCCATGTCTTTTCACCGGATGGTCCTGTGAAGAACTGAACAAACTGATCAGCGATCCACTTCTGTGTGCCATTAAGAGCACTGTTTACTCCCAGTCCAACATTGAACATCATTGTTGCTCTGATTAGATTCTCAGGCATATGATAGTAGCCGACCTCGCTCATGTTGTTGTAGAAAGCTGAGCCGGAAGCGTTGAGAACAGGAACTGTCCATGTTCCACTCACCACCATCCCTATATTCCCAGCTGAAAAGTCTCCGCCATTCCATCCAGCACTGAAATTGGAATTGAGCTGAGCAAGGCCCTTTGCATACAGGTTATACCAGAAAGTCATACCTGCAGCAAATCCGGTTGTGTTATTAACTGCAGCATCTCCCTTCTGGTTGATCCACTGTCCCTTTGACTGATGCATGAACGCGAGAGCTCTTGCGACCTGCGGACCAACTACCATCGGTGCCACGTTATTTATTCCGGCACTTTTAGCGAGTGATTCGTTGGCCTTGAGCTGTGAAAGAGTTTTCATCATGTTTGTCCAGTTCCATGTGGTGTTGCCAGGGTAAGCTACGTGTTCTGCATTGAATATGTTTTTGTTGTAATAAACCAGCAATGGACTCCAGTCCTTGGGTGCAGCATAAAGTCCACCCTTGAAGTAGAAGGTGTGAAGGATTGACGGGGCGAATCCGCTGAGGTTATAGCTGCTGTTTCCAGTGAGAACCGGAGTCAAGTTCTGGAGATAGCCCTGCGACCCGAATTCCGGGACAGCGTAATTCTCTATATAGAAGACACCAGGTGCGCTGTTTGAAGAAAAGTCCGTAGACAGTGTTCCATAGTAATTCGATGTTATG
>JAJZOM010000216.1 GCA_021811505.1 Thermoplasmata archaeon
AATATGCAGAAACATAATTCGCCGAAAATGAATTCCTTGGATGACCTTCCGGCCTGCCTGAACTCTTCTGCCCTTCCTGCAATGATCTCCGATACAGGCGAAGATACCAGTTCAGAAACTCTCTGGGCAATAGAGGCTGGTTTAGGTGGATCAATCATTACTGTCTGATGGCCAGGCAGCTATTTTAATTTTTTAGAACTTAATTCTGTTTCCCCAATCACGTTCCTCGTTTCTGTGTTGAATAACTGGATTATCCTAACCAAAAAATGATAAGCTGATGATTTTGTAAAAAAAACTCCCCAGTGTTCACAACTGTCAATGGCAAGTGGAATTACCGTTCCACGTATCACTACTTTCAACTCAGGACGAGGAGAAAGTAGCGTTCATGAAAACAGGTAAAGTTCTGAGTAAAGTGTCATGTATAGTAGATGAGAGATAGACAAATACAGGGGTCCAACAAGACTAATTATTAGCAGTATATAGATATTGTCGTATCTATATTGATAATGACAATTATATATATTATTGTAAGCAAGTTAATAAGGGCTCCCCAAATAATTAAATCATGAGCCGTAAAGGTGAAGACATTGGCAGTGTGTACAGTGCACTTGACAATGCCAAGACTGGAAAGATACATTATAAAATAGCCGCACTGTCTGCGGCCGGAACTTTGCTCGATGGTTATGACATATCCATAATCGCTGTTGCCCTTTTGTTACTATATAATATCCCGGCATTCGGGTTGGTAACACCGTTGGCAAAGGCCCTTATAGCAGCGTCCACCTTGATCGGGATGATATTTGGTGGTATAGTTTTTGGGTACATAACGGACTTGAAAGGACGGAAAACCATGTATATGTTTGACATGGCCATATTCATCGTGATGACCATAATTATAAGCCTGTCCTTCAATTTTGCCTCGCTGTTCATCTCCAGACTGATACTTGGAGTTGCACTTGGTGCGGACTACGCCATAAGTCCGGCAATAATTGCTGAGTTCACGCCTGTCAAATCCCGCGGAAAATTGCTCGTCACAAATGTGCTTTTCTGGTCAGTGGGAGCGGCTGTAGCAGTATTCACTGGATATGCACTTCTACCCCTCGGGTCTGTAGCGTGGAGGTATATGTTTATTCTCGGAGTAATTCCAGCAGCAGTAGTATTTTATCTTAGAAAAGATATCCCGGAATCTGCAAGATGGCTCGTTAAATCTGGAGATATAGAGAGAGCGCAAGAAGTTGAAAGGAGCGTAACTGGCAAACACGATTCTTTAAAAGACCTACTCCCAAGAAAATCATCGATAAAGGAACTGTTCAGTAAAAAGTACTTGAAAAGTACCATCTTTGTGGCGGTTTTCTGGTTTTGCATGGATGTCACTTATTATGGGATTGCAATATTCAGTCCTACGATACTGAGCATTCTGGGCCTTACCTCGCAGCTTGCGGTATTGGGAGCAGGTGTATTTGACGTCTTTTCCATAATAGGAGGTATTATTGCATTACTGGTTATAGACAGGCTTGGAAGGAGACTAATCACAATAATAGGATTTACAGGCACAACGGCCTCTCTGGTAATATTGGGGATTGTAACGTATTTTGTGCCGAAGTTTTCCATAGATGCAGCCATTGCACCTATCATATTCGGAACATTTTTAGTGTTTGAACTTATTCAAAATGTTGGTCCTGGAACCACGGATTTCGTCTACCCCATTGAGCTCTTTCCGACTTCCGAGAGAGCAACCGCGCAGGGTTTTGGTACATCTGTCAGCAGAGTGGGCGCAGTTCTGGGTATAACAACATTTCCGTTCATAGTTCTCTCGTTTGGTATCAGCGGTAGTCTGTTTTTCTTCGGAGCTTTCGCGTTAATCGGTTTACTTGTAACGATACTTCTCGCACCAGAGACTGGTGGAAAAAGTCTTGAGGCCAGCAGTGAACCGGACATAATCATCTCTGCAATTTCCAGGATGGACGAACAAGTTTCTGCTGAAGTAGGGGTTGAGGAATAGATGAAGATAAGATTCCTTGGAAACTGGTCTTCTCACATTAAAGCTGGCGTAAGGAACTCTTCTATTCTTATCGATGATAAAATCGTGTTTGATTTTGGACCGCATTCCTTGGAATCATTACTTGAAATGAGTGTTGACCCTGCTAAGATTGAGTGGGTTCTCATCAGCCATATGCACCTGGATCATTATGCAGGTCTCCCCGAGTTACTCTGGTACCGCGGATCAAGAAAGATCAAGGAGCCACTTCTCATAATGGGTCCGGTTGGAATAAGATCAAATACCGAGTCACTGTTAAGGATTTTCAACACGCCTCAGGATGACCACTACGAGATAAATGTGAACTATAGAGAAAGAAGAGAGACTGATTTCATTGAGGCATTTAACGGAAATCACACAATTCCAGATAATGTGTATCGGTTAGATTACAAGGGAAGGATACTGACCTATACAGGAGATACGGCTTACAGTGAAGAAGTAGTGAAGGCATCGGAGAAGGCTGACATTCTGTTTCATGAAATGACGTACCTTGATAATGAGGCTGGTCTTGCGGAACATTGGAAACATTCTACATTTTCCTCTGCCCTGCGAACTTTTCGGGAGAGCACATCAAAGAAAATGATACCCGTGCATCTGACAGAGGGTACTATGGAGATGGCCCATACGCATCTTAACCGAGAACCGGGACTTATAATGTCGAATGTGACTATAGAGTTGTCAACTACTACACCCTGAAGGGTTGTGGCTTGTTGCTGGTCTCCCCCATGCCCATAGGCGTGGATTCATCGAACCGCAACGATTGGCTGGTTGACTTTGGTTGCGAACCTCAGAGCGCTATTGACTATTTTAGGCCTCGGCAGCCTGATTCCAGCAGGGGGCTTGACGCATTTATCCCCTCTCCTCACGGAAAGCATGCCGCTGGAACCAATGTGTTCTTGCGAACAGTCCATCTTAACCGTCTTACTCTTCGGGAGAGTGCCTTACCGTTTCAGGTGTGGACTGTATGAAATATTATTCTCTTTATTAATGCCTGTCTTGAGGGAAGTCCGTGCATCTCCAGGCTAAAGCGTTGGAGTTTTACTGCTTCCCTCAAACTCCCAACGTCTCTATAACCTGAACTCCCTGCTTTTACCACCACGATACCTTTTCTGGTGCCTCAAGGATGTCCCTCTGCTTCCGTATCCTTTCCAGATCACCGATATTGCCATTGGCATCGTCTTCAGTGACAGGAACAGTTGAATATTTCTTTTCATCATGCCCTTTTGCAGAATGCGTGAATTGAAAAGGCATTAAAGTATTAACAAATTCTTGGTTAATAAAATTTAATAAAGATACTAAGAATCACTTGAAGATTTCGTAAATCTTCTTCGCTTTTTCATATCTCTTTGAGACAGCGGGCCAGTTGACATTCTTCATGAATGCGTCGAGGTAAGGAGCTCTCTTTGGACCATAATCAGTGTAGTATGCATGTTCATACACGTCAAGAGCCATAAGTACAATCGCATTCCAGATTCCGTTGGTGTTATGCACATCTGCGCCTATGTTCCTCAGTTTCCCTGTGTTAAGATCGTAAACCAGCAGCGACCACCCTCTGAATGCGACTCCGGTTGCTTTGAAATCCTCGACCCACTTCTCGTAACTTCCGAAATCCTTCTCAAGGTGTCTCTTCAGATCCTCTGGTATCTGTCCCTGACCCTTTGATAGATTGTCGAAATATAGCTCGTGCAGAAGCGATCCATCAAAATTGAAGGTTTCCTCAAGCTTGAGTTCACGGAATTCGCTGTAATTTTGATTTGCCTTCGTCCGGTCAGCACTCGTCAGCTTTTCCCATATCTCATTCAGCTTGTTTACATAGCCCTTGTAATGGGTTTCAAAGTGATATTCTATCTGCTGATCAGATATGCCGTCGAGTCCTTTTGGTTTCAGTTTATCTTTTGCTTCCCATTTTTCAGCCATTTTGTCACCTTCTAAACATAGCTTTATTCCTTAAAAATTATTCGTTGTCCGTTTCACAAATTATTAACGCGGAACGGTTTTTTTTCGTGTTCAGTATGAAAAAATTATGAATATAACAGATATGAACTGATAATTAAACAATTTTATATCGGCTAATAACTCATCTTTCACGAGGAATACACAATTCACATGGTTGCAGGAGATATTATGGCAGAGACCCTTATAACAAAGATTCTGTCAGTGAAATAAAGCCTGCCACCTGAAGAGTTTCATCATTGGAAAGATCAGTTCAGGCGAGAAGAAAATTCATTTCATATAAAGGCCGAAGCTGTCCAGATGTCTTATTCTGTCGTCATCAGCCTGGCATATGTGCTGCCTTGATTCCCTGGTTCTCGAAAGCCAGTCCTCAAAGTTCTCATCGTCAGTTGTCCGTGTCCTTGAAATTTCACGCCTGCAGTCAGCACAGTACATTCCGGAAAAAATAACCCCTCCGCAGATAATACAGT
>JAJZOM010000317.1 GCA_021811505.1 Thermoplasmata archaeon
CATCTTACTCTCCTCATGGTGGGGGATTTTGGGTGATCCTATGTTCAATGCCGGAATTTACCGAGATACGGAATCATATGGCGAACTCAGTCTCATATCAATCTGCATGGTCCCGATTTACTATACTCCTATTGCTAAGTGAAATTAAAACTTCTCTTATTGCAAAGCCAGCTATGGGACAAATTCATGGAAACAATAATGACTATTCCTGATCAACTTTCAAAAAATTAAGGGCTTGTAACCATCAGGTTACCCATCCAGTGTTTACCAGACCGTATCTTTCAACAATAGGAGTTATAGTGGCTGCGAGGAAAGGCGCTATAAAGAGTACTATGGCGTCCCCGAGTATCCATAGTCCGGCTCCAAGCCAGTAGGCGTTGGCAGGAACGTAACCAAACCGAACGAGTACCCAGACTCCCCAGAGCCCACCAATGATATTTGTAAGCCCCATAACCCAGAAGGCAAACCAGAACGCCGCCTTTGCATTTTTCAGTATGTCCCTGCCAAGAGGATCCACTCCGTGCCTTGAGAGATATCCCCTGTAAAGAAGGAATATCAGGAGTGCCGGGATGAAGTCTCCAATGCTGAAACCCAAAGCTGGAAGTGGCGGCAGGCCAGTGAGCAACCCGGCTCCAACAACGCTTCCCACCCACGCACCCAGTATCCCCCATATTCCCCACCACAGGGTGAAGATAACGAAAAATGGATATGCCCAGTATAGGAACCCAATGCCTGGACCAACAATCGGCGTGTATAGAGCGCCGAGATATGACAGTAGAATAACAACTGCCATCTGTACTGCATACAGAGCGTACTGCGTTGTTGATACCTTCCCTGACCCTCTCCATTTCAGTGTATATCTTGCGTAATTGCCGGTTTTACGGTTTCCGGCTGCTTTTTCAGGTTGTTTTTCATCAGAATTCTGCACGGATTTCCACCATTGTTTGGATATTATCGGAGATTGGCTTAATACTTTCTGAAGTGTGCAGCGATAATGATGCGTTATATTCAAGAGATGCCCCATGTTATATTTTTGCGCTAGGGTTCTGGGTGTTCCCCATGATCGCATGTTATGAAGACGGCCCCTTGAACGCTTTCTGATCAGCATGTTGGCCAAAGGGAGTTTACGACTTATAGATTTACATCCTCCCTTATCAAGTCATATTAATGGATTAGCGATATACAGCCGTGAAGGTAACATTTGTCTACCTGAGGGAAGATGACCCAACAAAATCCACCATGAAGAAGCTTGAACGATTTGGCCTGGCCGAACGAATTGACGCAAGGAACATTGGAAGAAAGGTCACCCTGACACCATACGGAAGCAGTTACATTAAGAAGCCTGATTCCACTCTTCTCTCGAAGTACGGGATCAATGTCATAGACGGATCGTGGGCAAGAATAGAAGGGATTTCAAAAATGAGATTGGTCAACAGCCGAAGAGTGCCTGCTCTCCTGGCAGCAAATCCCGTGAATTATGGCAAGCTCGAGATACTTTCGTCAGTGGAAGCCCTTGCCGCGGCTCTTTTCATAACAGGCTATGCAGACCTGGCTCACAATATACTGGAAAAATTCAAGTGGGGACCGAATTTTCTGGTGCTCAACATGGAGCCTCTCTCAGATTATGCGGAATGCCAGACAGACCAGCAGGTCAGGATGGTTGAAAGCGAATATTTCCCCACGAACAGTGGAAAGTAATTATGAAAGGATATCCTTTTTGGATCCGTCTTTGTGAACGGCTTTTCGATTTTCGATCTCCAGCCCGGTTTTGAAATCAGTCCCGGGCACAATAACGTTAATATCACACTCAACATGTTTTTCATGCACATGAATGCAAAAATACGCATGAAAACTGATAGAACTTCCCTTCTGGCTTCAATCAGGAAAATCAATGGGGAAGTGAGAGAACTCAGGAAGGCCATGAGGGCAAGGAAAAGGGGATCCATTAGCGGCACGGAGCTTGCCAGAACCCATGAAATGACTGATGCAGAGCTCTCATCACTAATTCATGACAGAAAATCAGCACTCCTTGACCTAAAAAGACAGCGGAAGATAGCTAACCGAAGAGACTATGCTGCCAGGAACGAGCGCATGATAAAGCTCAGGAACACGTACCTCAATGCCGGGTTCAATTTCGGTGCGTTTGACGATGATGAGAAGGAAGAGAGATAACAGAATTGCAAAGTATGCAGAACTGGGCTAAATCAACTCAGGTGATCCCATATCAGAGCGCTTCCAGAAACCCCGGTCAGTGCTCAGATAGCACCCATTCGCCATTTATCAGTGAGAAATTCCCGCTTGTGTATTTTGATAGTATTTCAACTATTTTGCCCCTAACATACTCTGGCATCAACTCACCCGGTTTTTTTTCGCCAGGCAAGATGTGCATCCCGGTAACGTGGCTTACTTCCGGCTCCTTATTATCAAAAAGCTTTGATTTCATAAAAGAAAGTTCATCGCTATCAAGCCTCATCCTCTCGGACAGGACTCGCCTGTGCAGTTCCTCGGTTGAAATTGACTCGTAGCCTATGGTAGCCGGGTCTCCACCAGCAGCCTTTACGAACATCTGTATTCCCAGGCACTTTGAACACTTTCCACAGGGGACTATTTTTCCATTCTCATAGTGACAGGAATGGCAGGACCTCTGAAGTGAATAAAGTTCAGGATAACGTTGCAGTAGAATCTTCTCAACAATGTTTCCTGAAACTGGATAAACTGCGGATGTAAGAACAGAATCAATACCGATGCTCCTGAAATATTCACTCAGCAGCCTGTTGAAGTCGAGGCTCTGGTCAAAGATACCGTAATAATGCTTAAGGCCGTGAAATTCCGGCATTTCCCTCGGATCGTCAAACTCATCTCCTATGAAGACCGAAGAAATGGAGTACTTGATCAAGAATGGTATGAGGGCAAAAATGTAAACGGGGAATATGAAAAGCTGCAGGGGATATGTATCTGCCCACTTTGTAACAGCGACCTGGTCCAGGATCTTGACCTGCCTCTGCATGAACTTATAGAATCTGTCAACGTTGGACCAGACTTTGATCACGTCCTTGAAATTTCCATAAAAGTAATCATAAGATGTCTTTGCGGTAATCCAGTGGCCACCAGACTCGTTGAAGAAGAATGAAAACGTCCTTTCCCCAATTTCCCTGAGCATTCCATAGCTCAGCAGACTCTCCTTACCACCTGACGAAAGAACTGCTGAATTTTTTTTGTCCCCATACACTTCATAACTCCCATGTGCGGACAATGGAGCAATTACCTCTGTCATTCCATCAGAGTTCGAGGAATTTATGTCTGATTCAGCCGGAATGTACTCTTTCCTGATGAATTCGTACCTCCTCCTGCATATCTTGTTAACGAACACCTCTCTCGCGTTCACCTTCAGGAAATATCTGATCAAATCGAGATCAGCTGCTCCTACAGGAAAGTCGAGGCGAAGTTCCCTGGCAAAAAATGTGAAGTTGATCACGGGCATGGTAAGGATCAGCCCTGCAATCCTTTCGTCGAGGGCAACTGGTTCAGAATAGGTAAATATCAGTCTGAAAGTTTTTGCATCGCTTCCGGATGTTACGGTTATGTCTCCCCTGATGCTATTCTCAAGGATTACCGGATTGGAAATGCGGATACTGTCGAAACTTATGGCTCTTTCGAGATAGCTTGGAGTCATTTATTTCGCCAGAATTCTCGACAATGCCGGGTCTGTTGATCTTAGCGGATCAAAGACTGGAATTCCAAATCTTTTTTGCAAGATCTTAATCTCCTGATCAACCTGAGCATCCGTCATGTTTTCCCTGTTAATGGATATTGCAATCACCTTTTTGTCAGAAAGCAGTTCCAGTATGTTTATGTATTTTGACAGGTCTGGTATTGGAAAATCCTCGAAGCCGTCAAAAAACTTCCTCGCTGGAGCATGCTGAAGAATAATCGCATCAGGGCGGCATGCGCCTATGATTTCGAAACTCCCCGGATAGGCTGGATGGAGCACCGAACCCTGCCCTTCGAGAAACATAAACTCAGGATGCTCATTTCTCCAGGCCTCAAGCGTTGTGCTCTCCAGACCCCCAGGGATGAAGTCGTTTATCATAGAGTCAACAACAACTGTATATGGAAAGCCCTGCATCCACGATGTCTGCCCTGTCCCGATCATTACTGATTTTCTCCCCATGGAATTGAGCTGGTTATTGAGTATTATGGCAGTCGTCCTTTTGCCGATTGCGCTATCCGTGCCAAGAACCGCGATTTTGAATGCTTTTACTTCGGAAATTTTTCCCGTGAACGGATCCTTCCTGTCCCTGAACATCTTCCTGACGTCTATAATCTCGGATCCGGATTTTCTGGCCAAGGCGGAAAATTCTGCGTCGTCTGAAATGAACTCATGAAGGCCCGACACAACCCTCATTCCTCCCCTATTTTAATTGCATCTGTTAACGTGGAGACTATGGGTATGCCGTTGTT
>JAJZOM010000056.1 GCA_021811505.1 Thermoplasmata archaeon
GTGAATCAAAGAATAATAGAGCCAACGGAGGAGGATCTAAAAGTGCTTCAGGAGGCAGAGAAACAACCTGTCTGAGAATTATGGAATAATTCGCGGATAAGCATGATTATTTTTGCGGAAAGTAAGCTTTATAGGTCCGTTATTTGGATTAACACCGGCATTGTCTGCGCTCGTTGGAGTAGCAACAATTATTGGCCAGCTGGTTGGAGGAGCAATATTTGGCTTCGTCGCCGATATGAAGGGAAGGAAACTGATATATCAGTGGGATATGCTGATATTTGCCGCATTTGCAATACTCAGTGCCATTTCGGCCAACGCCGGAGAACTTATCGCCTTCAGGACATTGCTGGGTCTCGCAATAGGCGCAGACTATGCCCTGACCTTATCGATCATAGGTGAATTTGCCCCGGTCAAAGAAAGAGGAAAGCTCCTCGGAACTGGGTTAATGTCATGGTGGATAGGCGGTGCAACCGCAGTCGCTCTCGGACTGGCACTTCTTCCTGTTGGAGCCAACGCCTGGCGGTTCCTGCTTGCAGCTGGCGCTATTCCCGCGGTAATTGTACTGATACTCAGAAGGCAGGTTGAGGAAACACCCAGATTTGCTGATGAGAAGAATGACACAAAAGAGATCACTGAAATCAAAAAGAAATTCCATATGACCGCTAAGGAAGAATCAACCCTCTATGAAGAAACAAATGCCTCGAAGAATATAAATTACAAGAAAAGGGCAGTATTCACATACACTGCCTGGTTCCTCAATGATCTGATATTCTACGGTATTGGGATCTACACAGCTTTCCTGATACTCGCCCTAGGTTATTCTGCGTCATCTCATTCAGACGCTCTGTCCCTTACGCTTCTGCTGTACATGATCGGTATTATTGGGACAATAGTATTCGTATTTACCGCTGATATCATTGGCCGTAAAAAATGGCAGGCTTACACGTTCCTTGCACAGGGTGTGGCTTTGCTTATCCTGGGATTATTCTTTTTGGTTACTGGGGGAGCTCCGCCTCTATTACTGCTTTTCCCGATGTTTGCCATATTCTACTTTGCAAACGCAGGGGGAACAGGACAGACAACTGGGATATTTGTCAGCGAACTTTTCCCCACAAGAATAAGAACAACCGCAATGGGCGCTGGAACAGCAATAAGCAGGGTTGGAGCGATAATCTCCGCAGTGGTCTTTCCCATAACGTTTAGTATTTATGGAATCGTGCCAATGGAAATTCTGCTGTTTTTCGTTGGATTGTCAGGATTTCTAGTAACCATATTCCTTGGGGAGGAGACAAAAAACAGGTCACTGGAGGGAATTTCCTCCTGAATTTTTTAATTTTCAATTTTTTATCGCTGTTCTGAAATTTTACGTCTGAACAGTTTCCATCTGGTTCCGAATACATTCTATAGTTTTTTCAATATTGAATGTGGATAATTCCCTGACCTTGCTCTCCCCGATAATCCTTATCAGAAGGCCGAATTCCATCTCGCTGCTCCATGAAACAGAGGTAGATCCACCTTCCTGTGAAGTTCTCACAATTATAATCAGTTGGATGGATGAACCGGCAATTCTTCCATTTGCGGATATTCTGGCCATATTTTCTGTTGAATCTTCGTATTTCGCAACCAGTTTTCCGCTGAGGGTGGAAAGGTATGAATTTTCCGCCTTTGACACGTCGAGTTTGATTCTGCAGACATATTCTTCTCCGGATCTTGTGTACTGCTGCAGACCTGGGAGGCAAGTCATAATCCTGTCCATATCTCTGAGATACCTGTTTACTTCCTGCACTGGCCTGTTAACGGTAAATTCTCCCTCAAGCAACATATCAGTCAAGGCAGATGGAAGCCGCAAAGATTAAACTTAGTGCAGGCCTCAGTCTTTCTTCATCTATCGCTCCTCTCTTGCCCTCAATCATTTTCAGTAATTCTGGATAACGGCATTTACCGGAACGGGAGAATCTGTCATAGGTGCTGTTAAGGTCTATGTTCTTTTTACCACGATCCATGTTTCCAAATTTTCCTGCTACATAATCTGCCGTCTTCTCGCCAATCAGCCTTCCAGTTGTGAATTTCCCGCCTACAATGGATACAAGACCGTCAAGTCCATCTGCCGTGTGATCCACTATCCTGAAACTTCTTGTTGTTTCCCTAGCAGATTTAGAATTATCGTCCACGAGTGGACGTATGGAAGAATAGATCCTGCGGTATTTCATCCCGCCGAGCAACGGGATCATTTCCTTACCCTCTTCAACCATCATCTCAATATCTTCAGAATCCACTTTGAATTCCTCTGGGTCTTCAACAACAGTTGCAAGAGTTCCGAGTATGGAAACTTCCCCGTAAGGGAGAAAAATATCGCCATCAGAAGGTTTCCTCATCCGGTTTATCACGGAATTAACATATCTGCCGTTGTAAACCGCCATGGATCCCACAGCTGGCATGAGTGGCGGTGTTTCCAGCCCAGATCTGGAAAGCAGTCCGGAAGAATACGGTCCAGCAGCGTTCACCACGTAATCAAAGCTCTCTCTTCTGGTTCCACGAATGTCATTTACCGTGATACCCAGCACAGAACCTGCTTCAACATTAATTTTTTCAACATTGCTGTTTATGCTAATGGATGCTCCGTTCATCAGGGCTTCAAGAGCAACTGCCACGTTGAATTCGTAAGAATGGATGATCTTGTCCGGAACCTTCAGAACTTTCTGAACTGATGGATTCACAAATGGTTCAAGCTTAAGGAATTCTTCAGGCTGGATTTCCTCAGTTACTATACCGAGATCAATACACCTCCTGAACAAGGTATAACCATATTCTGCCTCATCACTGTCAAGTGCGACAAAATATCCTCCTGTGTCATCCACAAAATTTGAAGCCATCTCAAAAATAGTTCGGTTTTCAATTACGCATTCTCTAGCGGAGATCTCGTCATTAACGGCATATCTAGCACCGCTGTGAAGCATGCCATGAAAGTGCCCGCTTGTTCCGGAGGCTATGTCTCCTCTTTCGTACAGATGAACATCATGTCCGGCATTTGCCAGATAGAGTGTGGTAAACAACCCTGTTATGCCTCCGCCAATTACTGCAATTTTTTCGGTCATAACTTCAGGAATTTAGATGGTGTCCGGAATATTTAACATTTGTTAGCAGGAATTCCCTTTCGTGTTGTAGGGAATGAAAGCGATCAAGAATACATCCTTTTACAGAAAAATATTGTTAATCTGCCTGCAACAGTTGGAATGGGAAGCTCCGTTCGAGGAAGGAGATCACACAGAATAAGCCGGATTAAGCTTATACTCTGAAACACCTTCATACTCTCATGCACTTTCTTTCTGATAGCAAGTTTCTGATAATAGGTCACAGGGGGCTGCCCACAAAATATACGGAAAACACACTTAAATCATTTATGGCAGCCAGAGACGCCGGTCTAGACGCAGTGGAACTGGATGTACAACTTACGTCGGATCGTGTTCCAGTTATATTCCATGACTTCGATCTAAGGAGGCTTTCAGGAATGAATAAAGAACTTTCTGACATGACCTGGGAGGAAGTATCTGGAATCAGGATAACTGGTGATGGGCGGATACCGACTCTAGAAAACGTGATTAAATCAATGGATTCCTTCAATTTTTTCATAGAGCTCAAAACAGTCAGGGAAGATGGAAGCATGATAAGAAACGACCTTCCGGACAAGGTTGTAAATCTCATTCATGAATATTCGTTGCGTGATAATGTCGTGGTGATATCGTTCAATCCATATTCTCTCAAGGAAGTAAAGAAACTGGATCAAAACATCCGAATCGGGATTGACTATGACAGGGGAACCCTCTCGGCGTTTTTTCAGCAGAATACGGAAAAAAATCACTTCTTACGGGATTTCGACGTGCTTCTGCCGGAATGCGGGGTGCACACAGATCAGGAACTTAACGCATTAATCAAAGACGGAAGTACAGTTATACCATGGACTGTGAACGATCCGGAACATGCCCGGCATTTTAAAAGGTCAGGCTGTTTGGGAGTGATAACCAATGAAGGGGAGTATATGCTGCGTGAAATGCGGATGTAATAAGGTGTCTGGAGACTGAGATGCAACTGGTTCATCCTATTTCATAATCTTTGCATGGCGATATTCTGGTCTCACACTATATTGAAGTCTCTCTCATACTGGCAGATCAGTTCCATTCCAACGGCCCATATGGTCAGTTCTTCATCGAATATTGAATACCCATGTCCAAGATCGTACACGGGAGATCTGAAGTCACCCTCTGAGAAACCGCCTATTATTACGCTCGTGTCTTTCCCGGATACGTCAAACACTTTTCTTATGTTTGTTCTGGTTCCCTTTGGCGACAGAATCACCGGTTTTGAATGCCCGGATAATTCCAGCAGCGTCTTGAAATCATTT
>JAJZOM010000172.1 GCA_021811505.1 Thermoplasmata archaeon
GCATAATTTCCCTTCAGCTGATCCGATAGATCTGGAATTAGCCTGGAGAGAGGAATTCCACCGATTATTCCGTTTTTGATCAGCGCCGCATTCAAATCCTTCTCGCTCTTGTTAATCTTCACAATGACGTCGGAGAAATGGACTCCGGTGAACGGAACAGCATCCTTTGAAATGACCTTCTTGATGTTATCTGTGAATTTCCTGGACTTCTCCATTGTGACTGCTGCCACTTTTCTCAAACCGCTTGATCCCAGAAGTGACAGATAAGTGAGGGAAGCCAGTGCCATGAGAGCCTGGTTTGTGCAGATGTTGCTGGTTGCCTTCTGTCTCCTTATATGTTGCTCCCTCGTCTGCAGTGTCATGACGAATGCACGTTTTCCGTTTGCATCTGTCGTTTCGCCTATTATTCTGCCAGGGGACTTTCTTACCAGTTCCTTCCTGAACGTGAATATTCCCAGGTATGGGCCTCCGTAATTCATGTGGATTCCCATCTGCTGGCCTTCCGCCACAGCAATGTCGGCGCCGTAATCGCCCGGGGGCTTGACAAGGCCCAGACTTATGGGATCAACATATGCAATCAGGACCGAATCTTTCTTGATCTCCGAGACCCTGGTCACATTTCTGTCCAGGACACCATAGGAATTCGGGTTTTCAACAATGATTGCAGAGGTGTTCCCGTCAACAAGGCCCTTGAGGTTTTCGAGATCAATCTCACCGGTATCCCTTGAAATTTTGTACCTTTCAAACTTCAGGTTCAGTCCCTCAGTATAGCTTTCAATAACCTGGAGTTTGGTGTTTATCATGTTATCCGGGATCAGAACCCTGGGTCTCTCATTTTCCCTGAAGGCCATTCTTACTGCCTCGCCAAGGGATGAATATCCGTCATACATGGATGAATTCGAGAAATCCATGTGCATCAGGTCGGACATCACGCTCTGGTACTCAAACAGGGATTGAAGCATACCCTGCGAAACCTCCGGCTGATATGGTGTGTAAGATGTCAGGAACTCGGATCTTGAAATGATACTGTCAACACTGGAGGGAATAACCCTGTCGTAGAATCCCATGCCCAGAAAATTCTTGTACTGATCCCACTGGTTTGTCTTTGCGATAGATTTTGCAGTTTCAATCACCTCAAATTCGCTTTTCGAACGGGGAAGCCTCAGAACACTCTTCCGGAACTTTGTCGGAATCTCTGAAAAAAGGTCATCCCTGGACTTCATGGAAAGCGAGTTCAACATCTGTTCCACTTCATCGTTTCTTGGCATGGGATGGACAGTCAATGCTTGGATATTTTAATTTTGTGAATAGCTTAGGTCAGCACCTTAATAACAAAAATCAGCGGGTATCAAAAATATAGGTTTTATAAATAATAAAATAAATAATTATGGGTTTTCTGCTCACTTGTATTTGACTTTGCTTGATGCCCTGAAGACGAATTTCCTCTTCGCTGGTACATCAATGATTTTCTTTGTCTGTGGGTTTCTTGCTTTTCTGGCACTCTGCTTTCTTCTCTCGAAGATACCGAATCCGGCAAGGTTAATCTTAGATCCCCTGTCTGACTCACTCACTATCGTGTCCAAAAAGTGTTTTATCACATTTCTGGCCACTCTCTGCGTTGTGCCGGTCTTTTTGGAAACCGTCTTAGACAATTCACTTATTCCAACCAAGGTTTTTACCCCCAATGATAATACACATAATACTATTAAAATATTTCTATTCATGATTTAATAAAATCGTTAATGGATTGAGTTGTCACGTATTCTGATTTTTGCATAAAAAGATCACAATAGAAATAAATGCAGAATTTAGTCAATATTTTGAACGAATAGAAGCAATCAGCATCTCATTAGTGCCTTGAAACAAAAGGAAATCCAGACGCGTCAAATTTGTGGGAACGATTAAATATTGTTATAACATAAATCGCGCCATGAGGCTCATAGAAAATTGGTTTTCCGAAAGATATTCTGAAAATCTGCAGCTTTCGTTCAGGGTTAAGGATCAGCTCCTGTCTGTCAGGACTGATTTCCAGCGGATTGACGTGTTCGACACATATGACTACGGGAAGCTCCTGACAATCGACGGAACAGTCCAGATGTCAGAGTATGATGAGTTCGTTTATCATGAAATGATCACCATGGTTCCGTACTACTATGTGGATCACAAGCCCAGGAGTGCGCTGGTGATCGGCGGCGGAGACGGCGGCACCGCAACCAGGCTGAGCCAGATAGGAATCCAGGAGATAACAAATGTGGAAATCGACACGCAGGTTGTTGAAGTTTCAAAGCAGTTCTTCCCCCACCTGACCTCCGTGTTTGACAGGAAAGGAGTGAACCTGCTGATCCAGGATGGAATAAAGTACCTTGCAGAGACAAAGCAGAAATTCGATCTCATCATAATCGATTCCACCGATCCCGAGGGTCCGGCAGAGGGACTTTTCAGCAAATCATTCTACGAGAACGCAAAGAAAGCACTGAATCCGGGCGGGGTTTTCGTGACGCAGTCCGGCTCACCATATTACCAGCCCAAGGCCATAAAGATGGCTTACAGCGGCCTTTCCGGGATTTTCAGCCATGTCAAACCATACACTGCATTCATTCCAACCTATCCAAGCGGTTTCTGGTCCTTCACGCTTGCTACGGATTCAGTAAGGCCCCTGGAATCAAACATTTGCAAACCGGGGAAGTACTTCAACAGGGATGTTCTCAATGGATCGTTCTATCTGCCCCAGTTTGTCAAGGAACTCATAGGAATCTGATTTGATCGCATCATCTCATATTCCATTTATTCTTTGCCTTCTCAAGTTCCTTGACGTACGAGGGACCAAGTCTTGAGGATATGATTTCCAGCTCCTTGAAATTCTTCACAAAAGTCTGCTTGCTGGACCCATTTATGAGATTGTAAAATTTCTTGGAATCGTTTGTGTATCTGTACAGATAATAGAAGAACAGTATGGTCAGAGAGAAAGATATTGCAATAACCCAGTAAAGCCAGTTTCCAAGGGAAGTGAGTGATACCAGGTTGGAAATTCCGGAATAATGGATAACCAGATCATTGAACGATATCAGGAACAGTATAAGGAACAGGGCAGTAAAAACCAGGTACATGTAATATTGGTATTCTCTCCAGGACATTTCCATCTATCTCACGATATTGATAGATTTATTTTAACTTATCATTCCTTTTGAGATAGGATATCAATTTTGAAATCGCCATGCTTCTGTGGGATAGAGAGTTCTTCAGATCAATCCCCATCTCGGACAGAGTCATATCTGATCCCTCGGGAACAAATATCGGATCATAACCGAATCCGTTCTCTCCCCTGGATTCAGCGGAAATATGACCGCGAAGAATCCCGTCAAACTGGAGAATGGAATTTCCATCATAATAGGAAACGACAGTCACAAATTTTGCCGATCTGCCCGGTCCGTTCAAAAGCCTCAGGATGCCCGGGTTTCCTAATGTCCTGGAAACATAGGAGGAATAAGGTCCCGGGAAACCCTTCAGGCTATCTATGTAAAGTCCCGTGTCCTCCATGAAGAAAGGCGCCTTCACAACGTTCACCAGTTTCCTGCAGCTGTCGTATGAAATAGAGTATGTGTCGTCTGCCTGAATCTCCTCATATGTGAGCTCATGCCATTCAAGATTCAGTCCATTATGATCAAACATTTCCCTTATCTCCTGGAACTTATGCTTATTGCTTGTAACCAACGTTACCAAAGATATCTCCTCCGCCTCTCGATCTCATCCAGCCTCTTCCTGATCTCAACAAAATCCCTGCTGAAAGATCTGTAATAATCGAGAAATTCATCTCCCAAATTTGGCCTGTCGCTGTGCGCGCTCCTGAAAGACTCAAGCAGGAGAAAAATGTCTCCAGCCATGTCTTCAAGGCTGGCTGAAGCCTTCCCCATGCTGGGGTCGATCAATACCACCGTATTTGAGCTGTCCACCATGATGTTGCTTGTTGTCAGATCGCCATGGCACATCCCTTCATTGTGAATCTGTGCAACCTGTCGTGAAAGATCCCTGATCAGAGATTCGTCAGGGACTGAAGGATCACGAAGCAGAGTAGATAATGTTGTGCCTGAAATGTACTGCATGGTTATCACCGATCTTTCCATATCGAAGTCGTAGATTGCGGGTATGTTGACCTTGAGATCATGCATCCTCATCAGGTTTGATATCTCCGTTTTTGTTCTCAGGGTTCTCAGCATACTGTCAATCCCGGGATTTCTGTAATTCTTTATCTCTCTTGTCTTTACAAGCGCCGGTCTTCCGTAGAAAGTGGATCGGTCTATCCTTGCCTCCGCGCCATAGGCAAAGTAGTCATGGAGGTTTCCGGACTTCACCCAGTCAACAGGGGATCTAAGAT
>JAJZOM010000076.1 GCA_021811505.1 Thermoplasmata archaeon
ACCTCACCGCCCATTACAAAACCAAGAGCTACTGTTCCCACGCTCTTAACCATGAAGCTGTGATCCACAATGATCTCAGACCCGCTTTCATTCCTTCCGATCTTCATTCCCCACGCAGTCGAAACAAGATCCATGGGTTTTCCATCAAATATAACGTAATCATCGATGCCGGTTGACGAAATAATTTTCTTCAGAATGTTTCTGTCAACCTCAACCTGGGGCATAAATATCGCCCTCCGTTTTCCCATGAGATCGGCGGCTACAATCACCTCACCAAGTTCTCTGTCTATCTTGGTGACACCGATTATGCAGATATCTGAAGGATACAGGGAATCTGTGAGCGAGGAAATCTTTTCCGGGTATCTGGATGGCTCTAACACAGTCATTATTCCGTTGTCATCCTTCCGGTTATAAAGCGCGATATCGCTCTCTGTCCCCTTTTTGGATATCTCTTTGACTGCATCTTTCACGTTATAAGCAAAAACATTCAGGTTTTTCATTCATCATCGACCCTCATGGGAGCGCCAATCTTTACCGTATTCATAAGGAGCTTAACAAAATCTTTGCTGTCGTCAGGCAGGTGTGATCTTTTATACCCTATGCCTCTTCCTGACAGGAACGAGGCAAACTCGCGATCCAGATCATAGAGAACCTCCATGTGCTCGTAGCAGAAGCCGATGGGTGCAACGAGCAGACGATCTCCGGCCTTTAATGACCCGCAGGCCTCCTCAAGCGATGGACCGAGCCATGTGTTTCCGTACCTGCCTCTGCTCTGGAAGCCGGTGATGTAACTGTCAATTCCCAGGCTTCGAGCGATTTCTTCAGATGCTTTCATGAATGCCTCTTCATAGTCCCGTTCCTGATTATTCTCCGTCGGAAGGCTGTGTGCCGAAAAAACGAGCTTCATATTTTCATTAGACTCCGTTTCACCTTTGAGGATATTTTTCCACATCTTCACAAACATTGGATTTTCCGAGAAACCGTTTATAAATTCTATCTCCCTTCCGGAAATGGTTTTGCTGGCGGCTTCCATAAGAGGAGTCAGGTAGGAAGATCTGACGTTCTCTGATTTGAATGGAAAAATTGGAAGGCCCACTATCCTTTCAGCGTTCGTTGAGGCAATTGCTGGAATCACATCTTGGAGCCATGGTTTCCAGTGTTTGTTGGCAAGAAATGCCTTTGCATCATATTTTTCAAGGGAGATGTTCATCTTGTCCAGAAGAGAATTCATGATCGCAGTGGACGGCGATATCCCGTTCACCATGGCATATTTCCTGGTATTCTCTTCCACGGCATATCCTGGAACCGGCCTGCCATGATAAATTCCCGCAAGATATGGCATCACTTCGTCCATTGTTTCCGGGCTTCCATATGACATCAGCAGAACCGCTGTCTTCATCTGATCCTCTCCGTCTGATGCACTATATTCACTATTTCCCGAAGCGTAGCAGGATCGGTCCCGGGAAGCACGCCGTGGCCAAGGTTGAAGATGTATCTGTTCCTGTCCTTCATGGATTCGGTAATCCTCCTGGCTTCACCGAAAGCTTCCTTCGGAAAGCTTTCTGCAAGCATGGGATCAAGGTTTCCCTGGATACCGATCTCATGCGGTATTTCCGATGATATTTCCGGAAGGTTCTCCCGCCAGTCGATCGATATGAAATCAGTTCCCGTTGCAGTGAGCATGCGAATCAGGTGATGAGAGGCAGTCGAAAAAAGTATCGTTGGCACTTTTCCTATCTCGCTGAATATTTCTCTGTGAATCGGAAGTATTGTCCTCTGGTATTCGTCCCTTGAGAGACTCCCCGCCCAGCTTTCAAATATCTGCACTGCATCCGCGCCTGCCCTTATCTGTTCCCTGGCATTGGCTATTATCATCTCTTTCAGTTCTGAGAGTATTTCAGATACCTGGCGAGTTTTTGCATGCATTAATCTTCTGAAGTTGGCAAGTTCTCTGTCGGCTTTTCCGTTCATTGCGTATGAAGCTATGGTGACAGGGCCTCCACAGAACCCTATTATCGGAATATCTCCGTGATTTTTCCGGAATATCCTGATTGTTTCCCAGGATTTGTATCTGTCAGCACCTGGGTCGTAAGAATCGATCCGTAGAACCCCGTCTTTCTTCACATTTTCGACAACCGGACCTGTCCCTTCCAGATAATCAATATGCAGACCCATAGCCTCTAGAGGCAGAAGTATGTCAGAGAAAACTATCGCCGAATCCACACCTATCTCAGAGACCGGATCATATGTTATCTCTGCTGAAATGGCAGGGTCACTGCAGATATCCCTTATTGAGTGGGTGCTGCGTATCTTATTGTATGATGGAAGATATCTTCCGGCCTGCCTCATGAACCAGACCGGTATACGGTCATGATTCTCCCCTTTCAACGCCAGGACAAAATCTGATTGCAAATCATAATCACCCTCTTTACATCCGGCTGTTGTGACTCTCTCCGGGAATGGTGGCAGGTGATGTCACGGTTTTATTCTCCTGATTGTTCTCGGGAATGGGATGGCTTCCCTTATTGATTCAAGGCCGCATATCCACCATACCAGCCGATCCATTCCCAACCCAAAACCGGAATGGGGGATGCTTCCATACCTTCTCAGGTCCACGTACCAGTAATAATCATCAGGGTTGAGGTTGTACTTTTTGATCTTTTCCAGAAGTTCGTTCAGGTCCCATATTCTCTCACCGCCGCCTATTATTTCACCGAATCCCTCCGGTGCAAGGAGATCATGACAAAGGATTTCACCCGGACTTTCTGGATCAGGCCTGTGATAGAATGTCTTGAGTGCTTCCGGGTAATGCGTCACAAAAACAGGCTTGTCGAAATGGACTGTTATCTCCCTCTCCTCATCAGCTCCAAGATCGTCCCCATATTTCAGGGACATCCCCCATTCATTGCTCATCTTTATCAGATCTGAGTATCGTATCCTTGGAAAAGGTGCCTTTACGGTTTCCAGCTTTGATATATCTCTTTTGAGAAGTTCAAGATCTTCCCTGTTGTTCTTCAGGACTTCAGAAACGATATACTCAATCATCTTCTCTTCATCCTTCATCATGTCCTCGTTGCTGTACCAGGCTGCTTCGCCCTCTGCATGCCAGTATTCGGTGAGGTGCCGTCTCGTTCTTGATTTCTCAGCCCTGAAGCTTGGGGCTATTGTGAAGACTTTCTCCAGACTGAACATCATAACCTCGAGATAAAACTGGGAACTCTGTGCAAGGCTTACCTCTTCCCCAAAGAACTGCAGCTTGAAGAGCGTCGAACCACCTTCGGTTGCTGTAGAAACCATCATAGGTCCCTGGGTCTGGTAGTAGCCGTTGCTGTAGAAAAAATCAGAAAATGCCTTGAAGGCTGTGCTTCTAATTTTCATTATTGATGTCATTTCCCTGCTTCTCAGCCAGAGGTGCCTCATGTCAAGCAGAAATTCCTCCCCCTTATCCTTCGTGATGGGGAAATTTTCATTCCGCTGGTAGATCCTGAAATCTGAAATGTCAAGTTCGTATCCAGTAATTGCTCTGGAATCCTGCCTCACGGTGCCCGTTATGGAAATGCTGCTTTCTATCGTCAGTGATACCAGATCCTTCATTTTTTCCTCGCCCAGTGTGTTCCTGGAACCCACTGCCTGAATTATTCCGGAAGAATCTCTCAGAACTATGAAGCAGAGAGCACCGCTGCTCCGGATTCTATAAATCCAACCCCTGATCTCAGCAATTTTTCCGTTCATGGATCCATTGAGCAGATCAACTATCTTGTTCATTTAGCGTGGAATGCATAAGCATTTGAAATACTTTGTTGAAATTATTCCGGATACTGGTTTGCCGGATGTGCTCAATCAGATTTGCTTAAATCAATAAACACGGGATACTGAAATTGATCAGGAAAATGAAGATATTTCAAATATTTGCTGTGCGAGTCAGAAAGCATGTCCAAAGCCCGACGGTAAATCCTGCGGGCCTCATCTTCCTGGTCCATCTGATGTTTCACCATTGAAACTGATACAAGAATGAGACCGTGAATAAACATCCTTTTACCTCCTGTGAACAGTTTCCAGTAATTTTCCAGAAATTCGTGTGTTTCCCAGTACCTCTCTTCCCTGAACATTGACGAAATATACTCGAGAATGTCATTCATAGTCCAGTCTGGAACAATATCTGGGCGTTTATCCAGATTAATGACATATTGTATTCCATAGATCCCATTGATCCTGTCGATCATATCCTCGTGATCTGTTGAAATATCGACTTCCACCCCTGTTGACTTTTTCCTGATTATCACCCACCTGGTGTTGGCCAAACTTTCTATCAGGTCTTTGTCTACACCTGAATCGTTAATCATCAACAGGAATCTAGGCACATGC
>JAJZOM010000030.1 GCA_021811505.1 Thermoplasmata archaeon
TGATTATCAGGTCTATCGCCAGTGTTACGTCCTTAAGGATGTCATCGTCCTCATCCATCAAGTCCGAATAAGCCCTCTACATATAAAGTCACTTCTCCATAGCATATTTATACAATTCATCGAGGAACGCGACTACATCCTCTAATAGCTTACCTTTAAGTTCTTCGAGCTGAGGGGTGGACAGTTCATTTGGCAGTTTGGTAAGGCCGATGTACCGTTTAACTACATCCTCTGCATGGTCCTTCTTTTTCTGAATCTCGTTTTTGTCCCCATAGCAGAGAAGCTTCACAGGAAGTGGGTCAAGATTGATATCACACACCTGGCAATAAACGTCATCAAAAAGATACTCAGGGACAGGTACACTGACGTTAAATTCGAGGTAATAGGGGAACCAGAGGACCTTGAGGGTGCAAGGGAGCTTGCAAAGCTGAAAGATACCAGTTCCAGTGGTGGGCCTGTTCCCTGATACATGCTGCACCCTACGAGAACAAGAAGAGGGGAGCGGACACGGGAATAGACTGTGTGCTCTACAATCCTGTGAAGGGAACGAACAGGACGTACTATGGTATTGTTCAGGTGAAAAGCGGCAACGTGACCTCATCCCAGGTAAGGGATTTCAAGGGCACGTTGGAAAGGGAGAAGTCTGATTACGGGATATTCCTCACGCTCGAGGATCCAACAGAACCCATGAACAGGGAAGTCGTAGTGGCAGGTCACATAAAGACTGAATGGAATGCTTCTATCCCAAAGGTGCAGGTCTTTACGATCAACGAGCTCCTGGAAGGCAAGCAGCCGGAGTTCCCGTTCCCGCCTAACAATTATAATACTGCAACAAGAGGAAAAAGAATATTGCTGCAGACAGAAGAAAAACAGACCATGCTGTCAAGCGGGGACCAAAACGAGGAAAAATGACAGATAATTACTCCCTGAATAAGTTTCTGACGAGCCTGCAAAGACGGATGACATTGAAACGTGCGTGGATACTTTATGTGATAGTTTTAGCTGTATTCATAATCTCTAATGCTTTTGTCCGTAATAGTTTGTTTACTTCCTTAGGAATCAATGTTATGGTAATTCTCGCCCTATTTTTGATAATGATGACAAGCAACAAGGAAATAAGAGCTGGACTGGAAATGGAAGCTAAAGCATTTGAAGATAATTTAAAGTCGGTAACATCGGAGCTGAAGAAAGTTTCAGAAGCTACATTAAAGTCAGTAGAAGCACTGTCTAGGGTTGAGCGGGGAATACTGAAAGTTGCGGATGAAACTGATCAGTTAAAGAAAGAGGAGGAAGGTATGGAGTCTGAACGTGTCTTATTACTTAAACCCAAGATTCTTTTGTCATTGTTTTCTGGCAACTACTATAGTTTTTGGAAACATTACTATCTGTCGGTTTCCAATTTAGGAGGCGACGCGAGAGATCTCCAATTGTCCTACGTTCTAGGGAAAAATACACAAATTTTTAAAGACCAATTATTACAACGAAACAGGCAATCGAAATTTGATTGTGGAGATATCTCTGTTTTTAGAGCGGGGTCAGTCGTTCACATAGAACTTTCTACTAATGATTCAGAGGGAAGGAAGTATTTCGGAACAGTAAATATTGCTGCAGGAGACACGAACTGGTCAGAAATAATAATGGAATAAGTTTAGAGGTTGTTGTCCTGATCGGTACGAGTCTCATCAGCCCACAGAATCAAGCAGAATATCGGCTTATTTGAAATATGCTCATTGGTGATATTTACTTTCTATCTCCTGCGACCTTCTCCTTCCGAGTTGCAAAGTCAGGATTGCCGTAAATACCGTTCGGCTGGTATGTAAAATGCAGGCTGGTCAATATACCTTGAAGGACAAGTTATGATGTCGTGTTCTTGCCCCTGATCTTGGACATTATGCGGCTCCTCTTCTCCCTGGAAAGGTTGTCCGGCATTTTTAATCCCTGTTGTGGCAGCCTAAATAAGGAATAAACCTATTGCGGCGGGCGGTATACAGGGTTGTTTGCAGTGATGTATTCCTGTAGTGCCTGCAAGTAGGTATTCACATTGCCTAGTAGGAACTCCTTGAACTTGTCAAGCTGGCTGATGGATAACTCCTCCGGCAACTTATTGACGTTGAAATATTTCTTGACCACAGAAATCGCCCTTTCCTTCTTTATTTCACTGTCCTTTATGTCGCTAGTATGCGTGTCGTGTCCGTGCCAGATCCTCATGTAATCAACATACCTCTTGACATCCTTGTTCCTGAATTCTTCTGGAATGTGGTTGTTCTCGTGCAATAGTCTGTATAGATTGTTTACAACATTTGAATAGAATGATTCAGGCGAGACAACATCCTTGCTCAGTTCGATGGCATAGGAGAACCATCCTCCGGTTGCATCAAATACGGGAAGCCTCTTCCCATTCTCGTCCTTTATGCTGGTAGCAGAAAGTTTGCTCAACTTACTACCAATCGAGATCAATATCGGTGAGTTCTGGGTACCAGTCGAGAATCCTAGTATCTTGACTCCTTTAGGAAGCTTGCCGTTAATCAGCATTGCCAACAATTCTGCCGACTTGCTTCTCGGCCCTTCCCCAGAAGTTTCTAGCTTGTCCTTGAGGGTAACATCCTCCTCCAGCACCAGCTTAAGAGCCTCCACATACGGTTCAATGGTCTTTAGATCTACCTTATTGTCATTTTGCTTGTAAATATTGTAAAAGAGCTTGAACAATATAGACAACCTTCCATCGTGCTCGAGAAATAACTTGCCTTGCTCGTCCGTAAGCCCTTTCCTGAATGCCTCTATCAAGACACGCAGCTGTTTTCCTGCCTCTCCTATGATTTGTCTTGCCTCGTTGTCCTTGTAATCTTTTTCCCTGCCCTTATAAGTAGTTTTTGTGGATGCAAGATACCTCTTGATATTCTCGCATAGACCGGCGAATGAGATCCCGTGTGATTTTAGTTCCTTCCTCATCTGCTTTTTGACGTGAAGTATTTCATCCCTTTCCATGTCCTTTGCTATCTGGGATACTATTCCCTCGCTGCGGTTCCTGTAATACTTTAGCTCACTATACGACCTCCAGATCTGCTCTGGTTCAACCTTGGTTTGTTCCGTATTGATCGAGACGAAGTATTCCTGCTGGACCTCCATCGGTATCGACATTCTGTTCTTGTCTACAATAGCAGTGAAATAGAGCTCATTCTGCTTCTCAATTTTTAGTGAGTTGAGGTAGGCCCCGTAGACCCTATGCTGGCCATCAAGGATTGCCACGCTCCCATATTTAAGGGGTATTGCAATATGATTTTCTTGCTCTATAACCTCTTCTGGACTGATTACCACACTGTTCAGGAATGTAGTATGTTCCCTTGCTGAGGTTCCATTTTCCTCTGGTGAGAGGTAATCATCGATGCTGCCGCTTCCTTCCATCTTGTCTCGCCTAAGAAGTCGTTGGTAGAATTTCTTGGAACCGCGTTCCCTCCTTGCGACGTACAGAACTGGTACCATTTCCTTGACGTCCTTCTTAAAAATGTACAGAAGGTTCTCTCCGTCATTGAGCTTGAAGTAAGGTTTTGCTAGTATCTGCTCATCCGGGATTGAAATTCCTAGCTCCCCAAGCAAATGATAAGCAGCCACGGGTGTTCCCTTCCCTTTGTTTCCTATGAAGTGTGTCTTTTCCAGTAGCCATTCATAATACTCTTTTGCCCTCCGACCAAGAATTATGATGTTGTTTGGCAGCGATTCCTTATCATAACTCAGATCCTTTTCGTCGCCTCTGAAGAATAGGACGAACCTATAAAGAGACCGCAAACTCGGGTCGACATCGTGGTACATCGTCCTGAATCTTCGAATCTTTCCGGTAATCTCTCCAGAATTTATGAATGCATCACAGGGTATCTCATAGTCTCTGAACTTAATGGATACCTCGGTTGGGTATTTACCTAGATAAGTCACCCTTGCGTTGACTTGTGAAAATTCTGACAGAGGAGTGAAAAGTTCCTTGAAAAAGTCGAATACTTCCTTTTCGAAATTTGCTCCCTCTCGTTGGGGTCTGGACTTCAGCTCCGAGAAATATCCGACCTTCATGCTCTCCATATTTTCCTTGAACGTCTGGTACTGGCTCAGGGAAATCTCGATCAGCCTGCTCTTGGCCTGAAGCGTCGAATCCTCAGGCTTGTACTTGCTTATGAAACTTGGCAACACACTGATTTCTGAAGGATACGGCCTAGCATCAGATACAGTCCTGATCGAGAACCCGGTAGCCATTATCCCCTTTTCCTTAAGATAGAGAAGGAATTTATCTCCCGGACTTACAAGGCCCCTGTTCTTTTTTGTCTTTAATTCTATTCCTCTTCCCTCAGATAT
>JAJZOM010000177.1 GCA_021811505.1 Thermoplasmata archaeon
CTGCAGGCAATGTTTCCAGATTAGATACGGACATTCATTTCGTTCTGTATTGTTACCTCCAGAACCTCCGCTGAATACGACCCATACCATGCTGCTGTCAACCAAGTGATTGCTGCGTCACGCAGACAACCACAAATTCTGAAGCCTTAACGCTGAGTTGTTGACTCACCGCTTCTTCCACTGGCATTAATTTTGCCCTTCTCCAGTATCTTGAACATATCATGTGAACAATCCAGGGTATTCACATTTAAACGTAAAGCTGTCAACCTTGAAGCGTTGTAATCAGGTAACGTATCCTTGTATTCACTTCATTTCTTGGAACCATAGGGAATTTAACAACGGCAGAAAGGTTTGACTTCATTACGTCGATAGAGTCCTTCAGATTCGGGTATACACCAAGGATAGTACTTTCCTTGTTCTTCAGGGTTTGGAGGATTGTGTCATACCTTTCCTTTTCAATCGAGCCCTCCAGTTCTGCCGCAACTGATCTTAGGGAGTCTTCTTCCCTATTCTGATTCCTCGTACCAGCAGAAGAGGCTATCGAAGCCCCTAAAAGGCTTATCTCAATCCTCGTTACATTTTCTTTCTAAGTCTCTGTTTCCTCTTGATCAGGGGAGAGTTTTTCGATCCCGGGAAGTGTCTCGGCTCCGTTGAATCAAGGTTCGCATCTTTATCTTTCCCTTTTACGGTAAAGCTCAGATGTTTTCCGATTGCCTCCTTGAATTGAGATGCGTTGCCCCTTTTCTCCAGAAAAAGGCGATATTCCATGTTTGAGAAGTTCACGAATATCATTATCAAGACGTTCCAGCTTCTCCAGTGCGTCTACAAGTTTTGCGTGTGATTCTATATAGGGCAGCAATCGATCATCTTCTGATAAGCGTGAGGAGAATCTGGATAAAAAGATTGATGAGATGATAAAGGAAAAAAGCGAGAAGGAGAATGACAGTGTCGGGAATAGCTGAAGAATTTTTCTCATCGGGCACGTTTGTTTAGGCCTGATTTCCGCGTGAGATAGTCTGACACGGTTTGCTGCGGACCAACTTGTTTCCTTCTTCCCATTACACTGACAAACAGCGTTTGCGGTCATGAATGACCTGCATAGAATTAGACAACATGGTTAAGTACATACAGGGAATATTTTTAGTTGACCATGAACATCGATAAGGTGCTGGATAAATATCTCGGAGAGATACTCGTCCTCTCAGGAAAAATCTACGACCTGAAGGAACTGGGAAGCCACGAGGTACAGTCCTCCATAACCATGGTTCGATTTCTGGAGAATCTTGGATTTACTGTTCGCCTGCCTTATCTTGACATGCACACAGCATTCAGGGCGGAATCGGGAGATGGCAGGTTCACGGTAGGATTCCTGGCAGAATATGATGCACTTCCCAATGGGCATTCCTGCGGACACAATCTAATCTCTGCATGGGCTGCAGGATGTGCTGCCATACTGAAAGAGGTGATACATGGTATACGGATTATCGTAATAGGAACTCCGTCAGAGGAAGGCATGGGAGAATATGCAGGCAGTAAAGCCAGGATGGTCGCTGAGGGCGTATTTGATGATATCAACATTGTTTTCGGCATGCATCCAGACGATAGATGGGCAGCAGGTTCGAAGACTCTTGCCGACCTAACGCTGAGACTTGAATTCACCGGCATATCCTCACATAGCGCCGATTCTCCCGAGAGTTCAGTAAATGCCTTGGATGCTGCAGTCACTACATATTCAGCAATAAACAGTATGAGAGGATGGGCAAAACATGATAAACATCTCGTCGTGGGGATGATCTTCAGGGAGGCTGGCGAGGCCACGAATGTCGTGCCCGAAAAGGCGATACTTGACGTGGAAATACGATCCACCTCAACAGAGTTTGTGAAAACGTTTTCAAGGAAGGTCCTGAAACTTGCCACGGGCATATCTGACGGATACGGAACCAATTTAACGACACTTGAGATAACACCGCTCTACGGCAGTTACAAACCAAACCTGACCATGGATTCTATTATCGAGGAAGAACTGAGAAAACTCGGTCTGGATCCGGTCAATGTTGATCAACTTGAGGAACTCCCGTCAGGAAGCACTGATGAAGCAAATGTCAGCTGTGCTGTTCCAACTGGACATATTGATATAAAGATAGGATACCCAGGGATTCCTGGGCATTCAGATGAATTCAGGGAAGCGTCAAGGCCGGAAAAAGCTTCAGAATCCCTGAGGCTCGGAATAATCGCCACTGTTAATACGGTGTTAAGGATTCATAATGATAAGCTGTATGGAGATATAATTGAGGAATTCAATGGAGGTGAATTAAGGAATGGTGAACGCTTATAAAGAAATCACAGAAACCGTCAAGCCTCCCGCGTTACACTTGGGGGACGATATAAGAATCGTAGCTCCTGCAAGTGCCCCTGACATGAAAAATCTTTCCAGGAGCATAAACCGACTGAATAAACTGGGTTTTAAAATTTCCCTCGGACGGAACATACGGAAACTCGTCCAGAGGAATTCTTTAGCTGCTCCTGCTGATGAGAGAACGCATGAATTGATGGATGCATTCAAGGATGATTCCGTGAAGGCAATTCTGTGCGCAAGAGGTGGATACGGTTCCATACACATTCTTCCGCATCTGGATTATGACATAATCAGGGAACATCCAAAGATACTCATCGGATACAGCGACATCACTGCTTTGCACATGGCAATCAACAAGCTGTCTGGCCTAGTCACATTTCACGGGCCAATGCCTGCCTCTGATCCGGATGAATACAGCAAACCGCTCTTCAAGACATTTCTGGATGTGCTGTCTGGAAATTCACTTGACATTTCCCGTTTCATTGATCGTGTTATAAAATACATTTACAAGGGAAAGGTTGAAGGAAAATCCATTGGCACCAACATCTCCGTAGCTTCTTCCCTTACCGGAACACAGTATATGCCTTCTCCCAATAACAAAATCATGTTTGCAGAGGATACAGGCATAACTTCAGGTGATCTCGACCGGTATTTCTCGGTCATGAAGCTATCCGCGATGATTGGGGACTTTGTGGGATTCGCTTTCGGGGAGTTCAGGCAGATTACTGATGTTGAAGAGCCAATGCCCTACATAGAGGACATAGTGCAACAGTACATCAACGAACTCCAGAAACCATCCATATACGGACTTCCATTCGGGCATGGGGAGGACCAGATGCTGATACCCCTGAATGCCCGGATGATACTCTCATCCGATTCTCCATACATTGAACTCATGGAAAACGTTGTTGATTAGTGCTTTCCATGAAGTCGCATGAGAAATTATGCGGTTTGTGGGAACATTTTATTACCTTCTGACACGGGTTTCTACCCGGTCAAAGGCCATATGCGTTTCTCATTTGCGCTGTCGAAAATATAAAATTTGGATTCATTCGGCATAATCGAAACAGACTGACCTGAATCTAGATCGGACTCAACCCCGGTCATCCTGATTACCTCAGCATTGCTGCCCGACAGCTGAATATGCTCAATCTTGCTTTTTCCAAGATTCTGCGTCACAACGACCTTTCCGTTAAGCCCTCTTTCCACTATTTTCACATCCTCCGGGCGAATTCCAAGAGAAACGTCCATAGATTGAACTCCAGAGGGCATGGACAGACCTGAGAGGTCAAGGTCAACAATAGTATCCCCTATCTTCAGATTCGGGCCTTTCCCGTTATTCACAAGTTCCGCTGGGATCATGTTCATTTTCGGATCGCCTACGAATGTCGCTACAAAAGTGTCCTTGGGCATATTGTATATTTCCAGCGGGCTGTCAAGCTGCGCAAAAATGCCGTTATTCATGACAGCGACTCTGTCAGCCAGAGTCATAGCCTCTACCTGATCATGTGTTACGTAAATGGTCGTGGTGCCGTAGTTCTTCTGGATTCTCTTGAGTTCTCCACGCATCGAGGTTCGCAATTTTGCATCGAGGTTGGATAGGGGTTCGTCCATCAGAAAAAGAGATGGCTCCCTCACAATGGCTCTTCCAAGGGCAACACGCTGCCTCTGACCGCCAGATATCTGTCCCGGCTTCATTTCCAGCAGATTTGAAATTCCAAGTACCTTGGCAACCTCTTCGACCTTTTCCTGTATCTGGCTTGGCGGAATCTTTCTTTTCTTTAAAGGAAAAGCGATGTTGCCGGCAACAGTGAGAAATGGGTAGAGCGCGTAGTTCTGAAAGACCATGGCCATGTCCCTCTCTCTTGGAGGGAAGTCGGTAATCTCTTTCTCGTCCAGGAAGACTTTGCCCGAATCGGGAGTTTCCAGTCCCGCTATTATACGCAAGGTGGTGGTTTTTCCGCATCGAG
>JAJZOM010000071.1 GCA_021811505.1 Thermoplasmata archaeon
ATAGAATTAGCACAGACCTACGATCTCTGCCAGCTCTATATAGTGCAACCCACATTCTCTAATCATTATATTTCTAACATTGATTGATTGCTAAAATGTCAGCCAGTAAGGGATTTGAGGCTTTCATCGCGAGGACACATCAAGAACATTCAACACATTGAACTGACTGGCGTGAAATCATCAGTAGCAATCCATCATTAGATTCCGGGCAGAAACAAAAATCCTAATCCGTGTCAGGTTCACTCTTCCTGATTTCGCTCAGTGCTTCCTGATCCCTGCAGTATAAATAGGGTGCCAGATCAAGGGAAGGAGGCGATTTCTCGAGGGTCCTGCGGTAGACGTTCCTGAGGTTTCTGTCAACTTCTCGGCAGTAACCCTGCCAGGTAACTCCCAGGGATTCGACATATTTTTTCTCGATTCCGGTTGCGGTCTCATGAGCATATGGATATTCATATTTCTCGTCAGACATCCACTTTTCCGGCAGCTCGTGGTGAAGCCCGATCGATATGCGTGCATCAACCTTCTTTCCTTCAACCTCCAGCACCGGCGGGAAATGCTCGTCAAGGTAGATAGTCTTGCCGTCAAGCGAATACCCTCCGGTATACTTTATGTCGTATTTCTGGCTCAGCACTACGGTGGAGCTGTTTTTCCTCTCAAGAATCTTACCGACTTCCTTTCCCTCAAGCATCACACTCTCCCCGTTGTCAGAAACCATTGTTCCCTTTTTCAAATCCTTAGAAGACCTGAATTTTATCAGTTCCGGATCGTGAAAGTCTATGGCTATAATCACTATCTCCTTCGATCCGCTATGGTTTCTGTCAATGCGTTCAATTACTTCGTATTGACCCATAATATCCTATGTAAACATTACATAAAACCATTGATGATCTGCAGTTCCTCGATCATGTTATGAGTACTATCCACGCCACGAGCATGAGCACTCCGCCGAAAAGCATCAAATCTCCGAGGAAAAAGAAGCCTATGATAACCGCAAGTATGCCTATTACAAGGGCAGCGTCCCTTGGTTTAGAACTCAGCTTCCTGAGCTTTACGAACACTGTCGCGTAGCTGAATAAAAGAAACAGCAGTATTAACAGTAACGCGATGACCTTCACCGTTTCATTTATGACAAAACCGCCAAAACTGTTCAAACTGCTAAGCGGGTTTCCCCCAATTGAGAATATCGCCAGGACGGCGAATATGAAAGCGATGAAAAACAGCAGCAAGGATATAGCAACCAGTATCCTGGACACTTCAAGCTTCGTGCTTCTGGCCATACATCAGGTTACTGATTCTAAATTATAAATCTTTGCATCAAATAACTGTAAAGATTTTAGCCTTCTAAACGGGAAAAGATTATTGAAAAAAGGTCAATTGCCCTTCTCCAACATGGAATTGAGCCTTTTAATTATCCCGGACAGCCTGTCGCGGTATTTTTCGGCGTCTACCAGTGTCTCGGAAAGATATGTCGCATAGCTTTCCAGTTCATCAATCGCCTTATCTGCATCGGATTCCCTTCCCGTACTGTTACCGTTTCCCGTGGGTATTCCAATCATCTCCCTGCCGCTGTCGGTTATTTCATACCGAGCTTCATCTGTCTTCTTTAACAGTCCGTCCTTCTCCATTGTGGAAAGCAGAGGATAAATTGATCCAGGACTTGGTCTCCACCACCCGCCTGTCTGCCTCATTATCTCCGAAATTATTTCCGCGCCGTTCATGGATTTTGAGGACACTAGCCAAAGCACGTAATATCTGAGCCCTCCATGCCGCCTGAACAACCTGCCAGGGTCCATGAAACCATCCGAAAACACACTGAACCCGAATGGTCCATTCATTCCACGTTTCATTTTTTCACCCTAGTAAAATCGATTTCGATATCGTTTTTGATATCACATTCAGACCAACGATATAAGCATTATCGTACTGAGATACGAAGAGCGATTATTTCTTATTTTTCGTTAGACACAGTATTTTTTGAACCACTTCAGCTTTCTGTCCAACCGGTCGAGCATGTTTTTTGGTTTCCCCTTCTGGCATCTCACGGGAGTCGTCCTGATGTCTCACAAGCATGGATAATCTCCACATTACGCGAAGCGCGGAGTACATCTGCTCTGCCTGCTCAATTAGACACTTGTAATTCTCCTCGCCTTCGATAGACATGGTAGGGATCTTTGCGTATTTGACAATATAAGTTGGAGATAGCTGCATCAACCTGTCGATCTCTCTGCTGCTCCATCGGTCCTCCACGTCGAGTTCCAGCGGGTTAAAATAGAACCCGATATCGCTGTCTCCGCACATTCTCACCAGATTCGATATGGATGATTATTGCGTTGGTCATGATTCTGGGCTTTGCATAGAATGTGAACATCAAGACCGGAAATAACAGTTCCCATTGAACCAATGCCGGTAATCAAGCTAATCCCAATAGCAACGCACTCGAAGTCAGATGAGTTCATCTCGGAGCCGATACTTTTTGCGGAACTTCCCACAGATTCGGAGCAACGAATCCGGCAGGCAACCTTCGGAAGGGTTTGGCAAGTAAATGGAATACTGCAGGAAAAAGAGGGATAGGCCTGAAACAGCTTGGTCATTTCAGTCATCATATAATAAATGAAAGTATTACGCTCATTGATGCAACCAGGTAGGGCAGAACGGGTTTTTACTCAGAAAGATGTAGAACTTGCGTTGCGTGAGATATCAGCGAAAGACCGGATAATGGCGGCCCTGATAGAAAGGGTAGGCGTTTGCCAAATCCCTCAAGGAGGAGACCTTTTTAGCGATCTGGTGGAATCCATGGTGTATCAGCAGGTGACTGGGAAAGCAGCAGCTGCAATATTTTTCAAACTGCTCAGCGAAACCGCCGGCGTGATTTCACCGGACAGGATACTGTCGCTTTCCCATGATCAGATGAAGAATGCAGGGTTGTCCAGGCAGAAAATTTCCTATATCACGGACCTGTCTGAAAGGGTTAAATCAGGAGAGCTAAATTTGCGCGAAATCTCATCCAAGGATGACAATACCGTGATAGAGGAATTGACCAAAGTAAAGGGCATTGGCATCTGGACTGCCCAGATGTTTTTGATCTTCACGCTGGGAAGGATTGACGTTTTCCCCTCTGGAGACTTTGGGATAAGAAGGGCCATCGAGAAGCATTACACTTTCAGGGGAGAACTGACGGAGAAAAAGATGCAAAGAATTGCCCATAATTGGGCACCTTACAGGACTATTGGCACACTTATGCTTTGGAAGAGCGAAAACACGAAACTGCCACAACCGGCTTGACTTATTGCATAAAAGGCTTGAATTCATCAACCAGCGGGTTCCCATAATAGAACATCGCTTTGTTGGCGGATCGCGAATTTGTTGCCCATGGTCACAAACGCTCTTCTGTGAGACGATTTCGAATGAGGTTGAAGATCCCTCTTCAGATATGCAACATGTATTCTTCATGGAGTCTGACCCCACCGATGGAGAAAATCCCATCTTATCTTTTGACTGCCACATCTGATAGACTGCACGCAGGAATAAGTTTTTAAACGGTTTCATTTTAGTTCTGAAATGGCAGTTGCGGGGAAGGTCAGCCCGTTCGTAACCGATCTCTCAGCTGTCAATATGCTTATCTCCTTCTGCGTCAGCATGTTTTCGTACACAGTCTTCCTGTTTCTGGAGGCATATTCTGTACCTATCTATTACGCCGGGTTGGGACTTTCTCTGGGACAGGCCTTATCCATCATCAGTGCCGTTTATGTAGGGAGGATGAATGACAAGGGTCATTCATTCTCTATGATGTTTTACGGTGCCCTAGTCTACTCGCTGGGCATAATTGCCATATATTCGGTGGCGAATCAGCATTTTCTGCTTCTGGTGACCGTCCCTATAGTCATTATAGCACTGATTGTTTTTGAGGGCTTTTTCAGATCATCTTTGAACGTCTTCGTATCCAAGTCAGTTTCTAGGGAGATGCTGGGTGCCAGCTATTCAAGGATTAACGCCCTGGAGTTGATTGGATCTGCATTTTCATTCGTGGTGCTACTTACGGCGGCGCTGTCCAACAACCTTGGTATAGTTTATCTGGCTTCTGGCACGATACTCTTTCTGGCCAGCATCTGGGTATTTTCGATGCTTCATAGAAAAGAAAGGAACAGGCTGATTGTTGAAATGAATTCAGTCCCAAGGCCAGGTTTCTTGGAGAGCCTGAGGGCAATGAAGGCAAAGGGAAACGCAGTTGCATCGATAGTCATCACCAAGGCACTTATGACCGTCGGAACATTGACATTCACATATTTTTACCTGCTTTCTGGAGAGTACGTG
>JAJZOM010000254.1 GCA_021811505.1 Thermoplasmata archaeon
CTTATCATTCTCGCCTCATAAATTGCATCTTTCATGTTCTTGAGTGGCATCTCATCAGCATACATGACGTCCTTCATTTTCTTGGGTTCCGACAGGGGGCAGTAAAAGCACTTTGCGTCACAAATCCCTGAAACAAACAGAACCATTTTTCCGCCCTTTGCGCAGAGCTGACACCCAAGTGGGAGCTTGCCCGAATAGGCAGAACCTCCGCTCATCCTTCTCATACGTTTCGTCATTTTATACCTGTATATAACATTCGTGTGCGATCAGAAGCTGAAAAACCCACTATCTAATGGGAAGGCAAATTTTCAATGTAAAATACTTCCATAATGAGTAATATAAGCTAATTGCACTGATATGTAAGGTATATTGATTATATTCTAATATGTATTATTTTTTTTATGGAAACTCCGGTCCTTAATTTAAGCCAATCAGTCCCAGGGTTTAAGGGGGATTTGCATGAGAACCTAGGGAGATATATGGGGGCGCTTGGATCAATGCTTAAGTCAAGGTTGTTTACCCATTCACCGTTCTTCCTCGCCCATGCCATGACATTTGGCTGCAATTCCAGGTGTAAAAGCTGCACTTACTGGAAAAATACTCCGCGAATGAAGGAAGATCTTTCAACGGATGGCGTTTTCCAGCTTCTTGATGATGCATATTCCGCAGGGATGCGTGGATACTATATGTTCGGCGGTGAACCGCTCATAAGGAGAGATATAGGTAAGATAACTGATTATGCCAAGGAGAAGGGATTCATAACCGTGATGAACACCAACGGTTCATTCATGGAGAAAAAGGCTGAAGAATTGAGGAATCTTGACTTTGCATTCGTGTCTCTGGACTATTACAACGATTTTGATGATATAATTCGGGGTAGGCCAGGGACTTTCAAGGAAGTTATGAAGGGTATAGGCGCACTCAAGAGAATAGGAAGGACAAAGGTTTCACTGGTCACCACCATAAGCACCCTTAACTGGGGGTCTATGCGCAAGATGGCCGAACTTGCAAAATCTCTGGGAATAGGAATATCGTTCAACTCCATAGAACAGTCCCTGGACTTTGGGCAGACAGATGAGAGCACCACCCCTAACTTTCAAATTGGACTGAGCAGCGATCAGCTGAAGGAGTTTTACGTAAGCCTACTTAACCTGAAACGTGAAGGCTTACCGCTTATGGAGACAGAACAGGTGCTGAAGGATTACGTTGACAGTAAGCCCTGGACATGTCACTTTCCCAAAATGTTTGTCTACGTCACCCCGGATAAGCAGGTGTACAATTGCGACTATACCTATGCATACGATCTCAAGAAGGGGTCGTTCAAGGATTTTTTCACGAGCAAGCCCTTCCGGGATTATGCGCTTAAGTCAGAATCCTGCAACAAATGCGTTAGAACCTGCGTCAGGGGTTATTCGTATACATACAACATGTACCCGCGCCAGATACGGGGACTGGCAGGGGAAGCAAGGAATCTGTTTAACAGGTCGGCAGGAGACTACGTATTCCAATCGCCAGGTGATGCCCCCGATGCCGGATCAACGAGGCCAAACGCAGGTATCCATTAATCTGTAGATTCGTCCAGCCGTTTCTGGATCCCCTCATTGATCTCCGGTGAATACGCGTCGAGATCTACCCTGTTCTTCAGTAACTGTATAAGTATGGAAATGGCGAAATTTCTGTCCCGGCTAGTTGGTTCGAGTAGGGCATTGTTTTCCGGGATCTTCAGGCCTATTTTTCCAAGTCTTTCAATGTATTCAGGTCTCTTCACGGAATTTGTCTTCTTGTACTGGTTGGGGATATCAACATTGCATCTCTCTATCTCCCTGAGGAAAATTGGCCTGTTGAAGAGCAGGTACAGAGTCTCAAGGACACGATCGGCCGCATTCTCCTGATCCATTTCTCTGCAGACAGATCCAACCTGATCATATATATCGAACTCCTTTTCCCTGTTTATGGAATATACCCTGGAAGGCTTGATTTCCCTGACGCTCAGTATTCCTGTCCTTACCATAGCCTCAAGGTATCCCGTCAGGAATAGACGGTTTAGCTTTGTACCAGTTTCCATGAGTTTTTTGGCTATGGCGGAGATGGACATGCTCTCCGTGGAGAGTAGGCTTATGATACTGTCCCATATAGCTGAATCTGTATCTTCACCTGGCAAAGACTTCACCCTCCAGTGATTTTCTTATCTCCTTGGCGGACCTGACTGATCTGTCGCAGATAGCACCTGCAGCACCTATGAACAATTCGGGCTTCATGGCGTTACGCAATTCGTCTGGTGCCAGGATTTCAGTCTTTCCTAGGATGGTCTCCGATAATTTTTTTCTGGTTGCCAATGACTCCATGGCTGATAACCTAACCAACTCATGTGCCTCCTGCCGGGGCATTCCTCTGGCGACAAGCAATTTTACTATGTTTTCCGACATTGCAAGCTCATTGGACAATGCAGTAGATCGCATTCTTTCAGAATTTACCGATAACTTTGAGAAAATGTTGGTTGTCTTTACAAGTATATAGTCAATTAGCACGCTGGAATAAGGTATCGTGAACCTCTCAAGCGCGCTGTTTGTAAGATCCCTTTCGTGCCAGGTAACTGCAGCTTCGTATTCCGGATACACCATCGATCTTATGAACCTTGCCAGGCTGCAGACGTTTTCTGATTCCACGGGATTCCTCTTGCTTGGCATTGAACTCGATCCCACCTGGTTTTTGCTGTCAAAATATTCCGAAACCTCGTCTATTTCAGTTCTCTGAAGGTTCCTGATTTCCGTTGCGAACTTTTCTAGAGAGGTGGCAATGTTAGAGATCAGCTGCAGATACTCTATATATCTGTCCCTGTCTACAACCTGCGTTGCTCCATCCTCTGCACCAATCTCTAAGAATTCCATTACGGATTCCTGCACCTGAAGGGCTTTTTCTCCAAGCGCTGCTCCAGTGCCAACCGGCCCAAGAATCTTGCCCACGAGAACTCGCTTCCTGGTCTCTATTGCTCTCTCTATATGGCGACCAACCTCGTTCAAGTACACAGACATCTTCAAACCAAAAGTTATTGGGCTTGCCTGCTGACCGTGGGTTCTCCCCACCATGACCGAGTCCCGATACCTGACCACCAGTTCCATTAAGGCGGACTGCAGCGCGATCAGGTCAGAAAGCAGATAGGAGTAGAAATCCTTCAACTGCAGCGCCGTTGCGGTATCCAGTATGTCATTGGACGTTACGCCATAGTGAACATAAGCCCCCCCTGTGCCACATTGCTCAGTCAGTGCACGTATCATAGCCATCACGTCGTGTTTCGTTTCTTTCTCAATTTCATTGACCCTGCTGATATTCACCCTGCCACTGGAAACAGCGTCAGAGATATCCCTGTAAGCCTTTTCTGGAATAAGCCCGTTCTTCCACTCTCCATAGGCAAGTGCGCCTTCAACACGGAGCATATAGCGTAATCTTGACTCATCTGTGAATATGGACTTTATTTCTTTCCTTCCGTAACGGTATTCGATTGGAGAGACAGGCATGAATGATTATTGCTGTGTCAGCTTAAATATTTTTCATTGGGCAGAGCAAGTGCATCGAGATTGAAAGAGGGAACGCTGGTTCAGTCAGCTTTAAATCCAAATGGAATCTAGCATGGGGCTTTTTAGTCCGTGGAGTCTGGAGTTATGCCATTGGCAACTCTGGCTGATGTAACGGGAAGCATCCTGCATTAGCTGGGTGGAGGATGTCACTTTCAAATACCTGGTTGCAGCACATCACTTTACTTTGAATCCATTTCCAAAAGATCGCATCAGTTAGCAAATTGCAGTCCTGCAATGCCTGATTCCAACGTTGTAACCAGATTGACCATTGCATAGGATTGCGGTCGTGCAGGCAAGCAAAACATTATAATCTTGCCAGCACATCATTTAGCCGATAAAAATGGAAATTGAAGATGTTGACGAGGTGTTTGATTCACAGCTATTCATGAAGGGGGTTTTCAATGACAGTGCAAGCGAGCTCAGCAGAAAATACGGACTCAGCCTTGTAGTCGTTCCATTTGCCACTCCGGAGAACAAGATAACTATAAAGGTCTTTATGCCTGAGCAGAGGATCCCAAAGGAGAACCATGATCAGGTCGTCGCTGCACTGAAGGCCAGCGGAGCGGAGTTGAATAATGAAACTTGGGAAATATCGGACGTCAAGAATCTTGACCTCCTCTCACAGTATGCCTCTCTTCTAAAGGAA
>JAJZOM010000255.1 GCA_021811505.1 Thermoplasmata archaeon
TCGATAATGTGCATGAAGCGATTATTCCGAGTCTTGTGAGAGATTTGCATATGGGCAACAGATTACTTGCGCAAACCGATTTTCCACATCCTGAAGGATCTCTGGATGTTGCAAGATGGATCAGGCAGCTAGACATACCTCAAACCGATAAGGACAATATTTTGGGAAACAATGCTGCGAACTTATTCAAACTGAGGTGACTTTAAATGCGGACAGAAACCAGAGTCTCTCTTAGTATTGACGACTTACCGGAAGGGAAACCAATACATGCGGAAATTAATGATGAAAGTATGTGCGTTCTCAGAAGGGGTGACAGAGTCTTTGCGTTTAAGGACATATGTCCTCACGTTGGGGGACGGTTATCTGACGGGCTTGTCTCCACGAAAAATCATGTTAGCTGCCCGGTTCACAACGCAACATTTGACATCGAAACAGGCCAAAGTCTCTCTTTTTGCAGGAGAGGGCTGACTACATACAATATAATAATCGAAAATGGGAATGTCATAGTTGGAGAAGAAAAAGAACCTATGTGGAGAGAACACTTGCCAAACCCAGAGGATGAAAAGTGGGCTTAATAGGATGACCGCACCAGTAGTTTTTCATTTACATAAAAGGGGGGGTAACTGAATGGTGGAATTAGAAAGATCGAGTGACGACGTTGTGAAATTGGTCAAAGAATGGCCTGACAATATAAACTCGAGTGTGAGTCAATGAATAGCTTCTCAAGTATAGACAACAACCAGAAACGAAGAACAATTCTTCTATTGACTGCATTGACAGGGATGGGCGCCTTCACGGATTCATTCAACCAATACGTTGTTACAGGTGCTACTTTTTCACTGATAAATGAATTTCACACAACTAGCGCAGTTTCTATAACGTTAGCAGTTTTCTTCATCGGCTCTTTCGTCGGTGCACTGACATGGGGAAATCTAGCGGATAGATTTGGTCGTAAATTGATATTCCTAATTGATCTGGCAATTATGGCTGTATTTGCGGTTCTATCTGGATTCGCAACGAATCTAGCAATGCTTTGGACATTTCGATTCCTTATGGGTGTTGCAGCAGGGGGAGATTATCCAGCTGCTTTGTCATTGCTAATGGAATTCTCTCCCAAAACCAAGAGAGGGAAGCTCAACGGCATCTTCTGGTTGTTCTTCATGTTTGCTGGCATGGCTGCTCTTCTTCTTGGGTATTATCTCTTCACCATTTATGGCAACGGCGCGAATCAGTGGAGAATTCTGTTAATGCTGGGAGCAATTCCTGCGATTATTGGCATACTTTTGAGAATAGGGTCGCCGGAATCAGCAAGATGGCTCACTGAAAGAGAGAAATACGCCGAAGCCGCAAATGTCACAAACAAATTCACCGGGAGCGCCCTTACTGCAGATGATGTCAGAACGATGGCAGCTCAGGTTCCAAAACCCGTTAAGAGTAAATGGCCAAAGGCACCGAAGACTATGCTGTCCGCAGCTTACCTGCCAATAACTATAGGTCTCATCTTCTCACAATACATTATTAATTTCACACCTGGAACGGTGGGCACCGAAGCTCCGCTTGTCCTCAAAGCCTTCTCTTTTACTGGCGCCCAATCCCTCGTTGGTACTGCCTTCTTTGTTTATGGAGCATGGAGTATAGGAGTGATTATTTCATTATTTGTGTCGGACAGAATCGGGCGTATGAATCTATTCCTGATCGGTGGTACTGGCTTGGGAATCCTGGATTTATTGTTCTTATTTACAAAGTCAAATATTACTTTACTAGCACTCAACTTGATCGCTCTTGACATAGTCACTATGCTGTGGTTCACAACTTCCATGAATTGGGCAACTGAATTATACCCAACTTCCATGAGAGCTTCGGGCTCAGGGTATGGTATATTTCTGAATCGGTCGAGTAGTGCTACAGCAGTATTCATAGGGCCATACCTTCTTTCTCTCCTTTCACCTGCCGGTGTTTTCAAGTTGTACGGTGCACTTGCTTTGGTTTCGGTCGTAGTCACATTCTTTCTGCTAAGAAAGCACGAGGTAAGTAACAAGAGTTTAGAAGAAATTACCTCCAAATTTGGGACATAGAATGAAGGGGGTAAGAATTGGAGATTAAGTCGATAACTATTCACAGAGTTGCTGTGCCATTGAAGAAACAGATGAAGATATCACACATTTCAATGACACGAGCTGAGGCAATAATCGTCCTGATAGCCACAGACTCTGGTGCTCTGGGCATTGGTGAATCGACTCCGTTAACGGGGTATACAAAAAGTACGCCGGGTACAACATACTCAATTTTGAAGGAGCAAATGGCACCAGCTCTCATTGGTTCCGACCCAAGAGACGCAGAGTCATGTCTCATGCGGATGCAGAGGACAGTGGTTCCTGAAACAAATACCGAGTCACTAACAGCGCTCGAAACTGGATTGATGGACTTGAGCGCTAAGGAGCTAGGTGTCCCAGTTTCTAGACTTCTTGGCGGACATGTAATGGGCGCTCTGCCTGTAGTAGGTTGGATCGGCCTCGCTGCGCCAAAAGATATGATGGAAGATGCAAGAAGAGTTATGGACGACGGGTTCAAAGTGCTGAAGATCAAACTTGCTGGTCAAGATGCAGACATTGAAAGAGTCAAGGCTGTCAAGGAGGTGGCAGGATCCACACCTGTAAGAGTGGATGCTAACGAGTCATACATAAGAGAAGGCTTACTGAGAAAACTTGACAAACTCGATCTCGAGTTGATTGAACAACCGGGACCAAGGCATGATATTCAGTATTTTAAGAAAGTTTCGAACGTAATTGATACACCAATAATGCTCGATGAGAGCGCGGCGACTATGGCCGACATATTACACATAGCACAATCTGGTGCTGCCGGTATAGTCAAGTTGAAACTCATGCGTCAGGGAGGGTTCTTAATGACCAAAAAGTGTGCCAACGTTCTAGAGGCCGCAGGCATCCCTTGCGTAGTTGGCCACGGCTTCAACCTATTGACAGGTGCACTGTCAGAATTCCAAGTGGCGGCCAGTTTGTCAAATCTATGGGGAGCATGTGAAGTCGGAGGACCTTATGACAAAATGGCGGATGATGTAGTTGATGGTGAATTGAAATTGAAAGATGGGTCAATAAGTTCTGCTAATGCGCCGGGAATTGGTGTTTCCGTAAATGAAGTGAAACTTGAGAAATACACGGTGGAAAAGTGTACTGTCGCTTAGACGCTAACTTCCGCTGTTTTACGTAATTAATAACACGATTCTAAGCTTTTCCATCAATTTCCAGGACAGCTTCGATATATCGCCCAACTCGGCTGCGGAATGGTGGAGGCTTACCCTAAAGACTACTACACGGACGAGAAAGTTTCCTTCTCCTTCTAGTGCAACGGACTCTGTGTATGTTTGAGAAGCTGGGATTCGAGGAGAGTTGAGGCAATCCAGCCGGGCATCATACTTGGTTATCTGTGTCTTTATATAGACGGCGTGATCTGGTGCTCAGAGTTTTTAACGCAACCGCAACTGAAACTGGAAACGCTGTTTCAATTTTCGATAGAAAGCGCAGAAAGGCGAAGTGTTACATTTTCAGTTTTCTCGACTGAATTTGTTTTCAAGTTTACCCAGTCTTTCTATTTCAACAATCACGGTGTCGCCATGCTTGAGCCACTCCTGGTCACTCTCCCGCATGCCAAGAATGACCCCTTCCGGCGTGCCGGTAAGGATGATATCGCCGGGTTCAAGAACGAAGTACTGACTGCAGTATGATATTATTGTTGCACAGTCAAAAATCATATCCGACGTATTTGAGTCCTGTCTTATCTTTCCATTCACAGACGTACTGATTTGAAGCGCATTTGGATTCTGTATTTCATCCTTGGTCGTAATGCAAGGACCATTGGGAGCGAATCCCGGTGAAGTCTTACCCAGCAGCCACTGGCTGCTGGTGAACTGCAGATCTCTTGCCGAGACATCGTTTGCAGGAAAGTAACCATAGACTTGTTCCAGGGCATCTTCCTTCTTTGTGCGAAAGGTTTTGTGCCCCATTACAATTCCCAGTTCCGCCTCATAATCCACCTTCTCAGAAGTTTTTGGCAGTTCAATCTCTTCTCGATGTCCTGTAACAGCATCGGAAAATTTACTGAAGATGACTGGAAACTTGGGTATGCTGGCGCCGGTCTCCTTTGCATGGCGCCTGTAATTCAAGCCGATACAGACTATCTTTCTTGGATTGAGCACACA
>JAJZOM010000300.1 GCA_021811505.1 Thermoplasmata archaeon
AGTTCTGGCATATTTTCCCATCTCAGGTGTTAACCACCGTGGGGTATTACATTCACACAGCTCCAATTTTTCAGCTTTCCTTTTTGATCTATCTAAACATACTTTTGCAATCTATCTGATTGTGGCCATTTTCATTGAGATAACTAGTCCATGGTTTCTTCTGTAAGGAGTGCCTGACCTCGAAGGTCAAACAGCCCGTATCGGTTTTCCAATGGCCATGTGGCATAACTGGAGGCCATTCTCAATCGTGATTCGAGAAAAGCCAGAGTTGCAATGGAACAACACAGAATCAACATCATAAAATTCACGGAGGAAAACATACTCCCTGTGCTATTCCCAGATGATGAGTATCCTAAGCACGCACAGATCACGAGATGACCCATGAAGAATTCCGGTAGACAGTGGCATCCGATGATATAGATCTTGAGAAGGAAGATGTTGTAGTGGTCAGAACTGTTTATGGTAAGCACTTGAATAACCCTGAAAAGTATCAAAAAACAGCGGAAATTTCAAAAGAAGTCAGCTAGAACCTGGTGGGCAAGTCACCCGCTGTTGGATCTGACAATCTTGCATGGGATATCCCGCATGTCGGGGGATCCGGAAACTTATCCTCTCTTGCCGGGCAATCTGTACCTCCTGGCAAGGGCAGGCAAATAAATAATCGAAAATAACGCCCATGAGTTCCATTTTCTGGCCTTCCATCTTAGGTTCATGGGCGCCACTGGCTCACTGATCAAGCCTCTCGCCGATGTTTAAGGGTTATTCGTGATGCCTTCAACCACACGGTTCTTTTAATTCCAATTTGAGTGATTACAGACTTGAAACATAACAATCATTAAAAGGAGAATACCGTTAAATGACTGTAAACAGGAATTACGTGGATTCATGAAGAGAAGAATCGTGGTTTGCATAACTGGATCAACCGGTGCAATCTATGGAACAAGGCTACTCCAGGCATGTTCAAAGATCGAGAACCTTGAAACTCACGCAGTAATAAGTAGTGCAGCAGAGGCAACAATCAGGCTTGAGTTGCATAAAGAACGCGAAGAAGTTGAGAAGATGGCAACTTACGCATATAGCGAGTATGATTTTGAGGCACCGATAGCAAGTGGGTCCTTCATTACAGATAGCATGATAGTTGCACCATGCTCAATGAAAACACTATCAAGCATTGCCACAGGTTTTGAGCAAAACCTTGTGACTAGAGCAGCAATGGTGGCCCTGAAAGAGAGAAGACCACTCATCCTCCTTACACGGGAGACTCCATTAAATCTCATCCAACTCAGGAACATGGTACAGGTTACCGAAGCGGGCGGAATCATAATGCCGCCTCTTCCTCCGCTGTATTTCGAGCCAAAGAATATGGTGGAATTGGCTGACCTTACCGTAGGCAGGGTTCTTAACATGGTCGGCGTGAAAACTGATCTGCTGAGAGAGTGGGGAAAAGAGAAACTGACTGATTAGAATCCTAAAATAATTTATCTTCTCTGGCAAGCCTCAGCATTCTTAAAAAATTTCCAGAATACTTTTCTTCGACGCTTTCTGCATTGAAGAGTAATTCTGATATGAGAGGAGCCTTCTCGGAAAAATCCTCCAGAACGGATACTGTCTCTGCCAGGAAAAGTGATTCTGATTCTATGTCGATGTGTGAGTTGGCTGCAACGTATCTTTCGAACCTGCATTTGACATATTCAACACTTGGTAGACACTGGATTATTAGCGTACCTTTTCCATTCATGCTAATGTTCTGGGTGGTTCCGGAAAATGAATTGATCATGACAAGCAGGCGAGTTTGATTCAGGCAAAGGACCTGAAAAGGAGATAGAAGAGCTACATGCGGATAGCCGGAATCATTCTGACTTAGAAGAAAAATAACAGAGTTCTCCCGGTTAGAATTTTTTTCTCCCAGAACCTTCATAATTTTTCCAGGTATTTTCATTCCGAGATCATGTGACATATTTCACCTAGATTAAGAATCACTGGAGATGCTTATACCTTCTCCCTAAGTTTAGAAAGGCTCTCTGCAGCATCGTAATGATTTCCGTTAACAATTTTCATTGCGTCTTTAGCAAATTCTTCCGGCCAATGCTCAAGTTCGTATCCATGCCAAGGCGCCGCAAGGCTGAGTTTCGGTAAATTGAGTTCTTTCAAATTATTCAAAGCTGCTTCCTTGTATTCCTTCTTTGGAAGCGAGGTTGGTGGGTAAGGATATTTTATGGTGGCGTCAACCAAACAGCAACAAGTTCTTAAGCCTAAGCTTAAAGTTTTTAACTCACCACCTACCCCCTGGTAGTGCAGCTTCCCCCTTATCACAGATAATTTTCTCCTTCTCCAGAATCTTGGACATCTCTTGCGAACAATCCGGGGTACCCACATATAAATGTAAAGCTGTCAACCTTCTAGCGTAGTAATCAGGTCATGTATCCTTGTATTCACTTCATTTCTTGGAACCATAGGGAATTTAACAACTGCAGAAAGGTTTGACTTCATTACGTCGATAGAATCCTTCAGATTCGGGTATACACTAAGAATAGTACTTTCCCTGTTCTTCAAGGTTTGGAGGATTGCGTCATACCTTTCCTTTTCAATCAAGCCTTCCAGTTCTGCCGCAACTGATCTCAGGGAGTCTTCTTCCCTATTCGGATTTCTCGTACCAGCAGAAGAGACTGGCGGTGCCCCTACGAGGCTAATCTCAATCCGCGTTACTTTTTCTTTCTGAGTCTCTGTTTCCTCAGGATCTGGAGGGGAGTTTTTCGATGCCATGGAGTGCCTATACTCCGTAGCATCAAGATTTGCTCCTTTATCTTCCCCTTTCACGGTAAATCTCAGATGTTTTCCGATTGCTTCTTTGAATTGGGAAGCGTTGCCTCTTTCTCCAGGAATAGGAGATATTCCACGCTTGAGAAGTCCCCGAATATCCTGATCAAGTCGTTCCAGCTTCTCCAGTGCACTTACAAGCTTTGCGTGTGATTCGTTATGGAGTGTGTTTTCCTGCGGTTCCGGTAAAGTTTCAAGGGTTCCACCAAGCAGCAAATTCATCGTAAGAAGTGAAAGACTAAATATGTCCGAAAATTGAGAAGGTTTCCCTATGCCGGGATTGATAACTTCTGGTGCAGCATATCTAAGCATGCTTTTCTTTGAATTAATTTGCATGGATTCTCCAATCCTGAGCATTGCAGCCTGATTCCAGCCCGCTATCTTAAGTGTTCCCATATTTGCAACATAGATATTCTCTGGAGACAAAACCAGATGGTGGATATTTTTTCCATGGGCATACTCGAGACCTTCAGCAATCTGATAGGCTGCAAAGAGAGCTTCCTCCAGTTTCAACGGGCTGCCTGTGCCTGACACCGAAAGGGCGTCCTGTTCTACAAATTCCGTTTCAATTCCGTAGCTTTTCTTGTGTGCGTATGCCTCTCGAAGGCGCAGGATATTCTTGTGGTCAAGCGTCCTCCACGCTGCGGAACTTCCGTAGAAACGTTCCGGAAAAAATCCTTCGTCCAAGTTATAGATAGTAAGAAGGGATTCCTGTTTGCTCCCTTTATTGTATACTTTCCACCTCTGGCATGATTCACCGGAACCAAGTTTCTTAATTATGTCAAAAGTGCTTCGGTATTCACTGAGGATAAGCATATTTGCATCTTCGGGAGGAAAAGACGTTGCAAACCGTTCCTTGTAGCCAGAAACAACACCGGATAAGTAATTTACGTATTCTGACTCAATTAAATCTCCTGAATTTTCCGAAGAGAGAATTTCGTTGCTTATTTCAAACATCAGATCCTGCTTGTCCTGTGATTTGAGAGTTGAGCTTTTCAAATCCCTGATTTTTAACTGCAATTTTTTCAGTTTAATTCTGGAGTACTTTGATACTCCCTTTTCAGATCTCAATTTCCTGACGCTGTGAGATGAAATACGCAAGAATTCCTTTGTGTCAGACGGATCACGATTTGGTTCTCCTGTCATGCATTTAGGCTATTCACGAATAATTATAAAAATTTAACCTATATGGCGAAGTTATGAATTTTGAACTGGAAAGCTACTTAAAATCAAGGATAGATAGCGGATTCGCGTCACAATTTCTGATCAGGAAACTAATTTATACTGACTGAATGTTTTACCTATTTGAACGGAATGAATGTCAGAGACTTGCTTGAAAATACGTATTATCATCTGAGGAAAGCAGAGGAAAAT
>JAJZOM010000209.1 GCA_021811505.1 Thermoplasmata archaeon
TAAATCTCAGGAGGGATTAACCAGTATCGTGAGTCAACGTGAGAATGGTGATAAACATCTGAGAAGTCGCCATGAAGAGTCTGCTGTTTAATGCGTGGGAGGGTCATTCTATCACTTCCAATGATTTCTGGATGCTGAATTGCCTTTTTGTAAATCTGAGGACTATGACCTTTTTTAGCTTCAGGATTTTTTCAAACCAATCCTTTCGGATTTCTCCATTAAGTTCGGTATCCCTTTGTAGTTCCATCGCGGAAATCTCTTTTGGGCTTTTCACTTCGACAGAATACAAATAAGCGTAACAGATCAGCTTTCCATTCTTGTACTGATAAGGCTTTTCAGTGTAAAGTGCGGTAAATTGTTTTCCCACTTGTTCCCTGTAGTAACGCTCTTTTTCCGGATTCCAGCTTCTGATTGTCGTAAAATCAGGTTGCGAAAGTTTGTCCCAGTACTCAGAAAATCTTATTCTCGGATTCACGCCTCCACCTCCATTGGGATTACCTCAACCTTGTGCGTTGGAAGCTGGTCCATGTGATGCCACTTGAGTTCGACTGCCAGTTCCTTATCCTCCTCGAGTGCGGATAGGATTTCTATTGTGCCGCAGCGTTCGCATACAACGAATAGCCTGAGTTCCAGGAGTGTTATGTTCATTGGTCGGCCTCCCATCGAAGCATCCTAATCTCATTTTTGATCCTGATGGCCAATGAAAGAGGATCCTTATTGACATCTTTTGCTGCCACCCGTATAATGTGATATCCTGCGCTCTCCATGTAACGATCACGTATTCGATCCTTCTCATTGTCGTGCCAGCGCTTACCGTCAACCTCCAAATCAACCTTGACACCATTGCCCTTAAGCACAAAATCCAGACGGTATTTCTCGTAAGTATGCGGTTCCTCACATTGAATATAGCGTCCATGTTCCCACCGTCCATCTACTAATCTCCACTTGCGAGGCGTGTCATCATCGATGTATTCGCTGTCATCCTCGCCATCATTACACCATTCTACCCATGTGGAATAGGATGTCTCTTTTACCGAGTGCTGGTATTCGAAATCAAGCTTCATTTCTTTCGCTATCTGTTCTACGTAAGGCATAAATCGCCGTTCAGCCCAACTTTCGTATTGAGGCTCTTCTTCAGATATCAATCAAAATCAACCTCCAGCTTGTCTCCTTTGCGTTCAATCAACAACCGCGCGTCCTCCCTGGCGTCGATAATCCGGAAGAACTCTTCATCGATCACCCTCGAAACAAATTCCTCGAAGGACATCGGTATGAAATGATCACATCTCTTTCTCCCGTCGTCAACCATGTGCCTGTAGTCTTCTTCCAGCATTTCAAAAACTTCAGAACTGAGATTTACGGTGAATTTCATTTCCACATCGCCTCGATATTTTTCTTTGCCTCATCTGCATTGGCCGGTTCCAGTAGTTTTTCTATCTCTATCTGCATGTCCCTAAATTCATGTTCATTTTCCGGTTCGTCGGGCTCTGAAATGTCTATGCCCGATATTATGAGCACCCTGAAACTGTCCCTCGTACCGGAATCATTTCGGTATTTGCGGGAATCTACCTTTGCCCTTTCTGGATAACGGTCTGAGAAGGCTGACAGCGACTTGAAGGGGAACGTAGGGCCCATATCCCTCAGGAATTTTTGAAATGCCAGTGGGAATATGACATATTCAGGCGTTCCATCTCCCTTGAAACTTTTCTTGACATAGTTTTGCTCCCTGTAAACAAACACGCCTCTTTCGCCTGGGCTCGACTCATATTTTCCGTACTTTTTCTCCATGGCGTCATATTCCATCTCAGCCCAGCTGAGGAGCATGGAAAAATAATCTTCCTGGCGGTATTCTTCAAGTTCAAGTTCCACGACACTATGAGGCAATTCATATAACGGAGACAGGAAAATTTTCACTGCGCTCATGCCAAGTGAAATGATATTGCGCTTGACTTCGTCTCTTGACCCCATGAATGACTCCATGATCTCGTCGAACGCCTCCTGACTCTCATCGCTGAAAAAGTCGCACGCAATATGGTAGGTTATTCCTTTCAACCTGTCAGCAAGATAGTTCCACCTTGCTTCATTGCCTCTCTTTCCGTGGACTTCCTGCGTAATGAAACGGTCTGCGATCTCCTGAGTTCCAAGCTGGAGCCAGTTTGTGCTTATGACAAACGAACGGGATATTTCCATTCTCGCAAGTTCGAGCTTTTGCGTCCCTCTTGAACCTCCTCTCACGCCGTCCACACTCGAAAGTATCAGGTCACGCATCCTGTCGAATGCCTCCTGCTTGAGGTCATTGATTATCAGTGGCAGGCCGTTGCCTTCAAGGTTCTTCAGGGATGCAAACTGCGTGACGAAGTCCTGGGATGTCCGTATGTTTTCGTCGGTTCCCCATCCTCTTGCACAGAAAAGATTTATCAGTGAAGATTTTCCGGCTTCTGGAGAGCCGACAAGGGCCAGATTGGGGAAGAACTTCCCGCGTTTCTTTATCGCACCGGCGAGCGGCGCAACAACAGCATATGCGAGTGTAATGAGAAGCGATTTGGGGTCTGACGAGACTTCTATCAGTTCAAGAAGCGCCTTCCTGACCTCATCGACATTATCATTTATCTCCGGGCCCTCATCCTTGAATTGTACTGTCTGTGAATGCCTGATCACCTTGACCTTTCCATTGACGTCGTAGCCCAGATAATCGTACAGAGTCGGAACCTCAAGGCTTTCGCGCCTGATTGAATGAGAATCACATATCTGTGTCCTCATGTTATCGCTGAGCTTCGCCAGTGCGTCCATGTGCATAGTCATACTGGATGTCAACTCCGAAATCTGGCTTGGCGCAAGAGGGTACCCAGCTTCTTTGAGGATAAGAGGCAACCTGCCAACCGGAATCCTGAATTTTTCGCCATTGAAAGCAAAGGCCATATGCGGCGCCTTGCCCTCTTCCTTTGCATGGAAATAGAAGAGCGGATCGAGGAAAGGAACGACCAGTACACATTCCACCCGTTTCTCCTCCGTTTCCCTATCCATCCTCTCTACACCCCTGAAGAGTCCTTTCATTCCATACTTGTCCTCGCAGTTGAAATGAAATCCTATATGTTCATAGGGCAACATTCTGGTTCACCTCTACGAATTTCGGAAAAACATGGTCAGGCATGGTCAGATCATGGTCACCCTCATGGTCACTTTTTAGTGCTATAATAGACCATATATTGACATGACCATGCTGACCATGCACATGTGTACGTATACTAGAAGAAAGAGAAATTTCACCTTCATGTATATATGTATCCAAAATGAGCATGGTCACATGGTCAATTTCATTTTCACTAGGGAGAGGGGAAGAAAAACGACCATGCACCTGACCATGTCTGACCATGCGAGCATGGTCAGGTCGGACAACTTCAGCGAAATTTTCAATCATTCTATCCGTGGCAATCGAATTATTTTCACTGTCGTATTTTATAAAAAATCGAACATTATTCGGATTTGTATTCTTTCGAGCGACAAAATGCTGTGCTGTATAACATTCGCAGGTGGTATCGTATTTGCTGGGAAAACCGCTAAAATATGGGTTCCCCACATAACAACAGTTATACGGCATTCGGCTAATGTCGTTCGGGAAACTACATGATTTTCCGAATTCTATTTTAGCAGTATATAAAACTTTTTCTTGTAGTTTTATATACATCTCAGAGATATTCATGGGTAGGGGACCTCCGGGGACTCAAGGTGTGGTGACCTGTTTTCTTTAGGAGCGTTCCCTTTTTTTGACAAAAAACCGTCAATTAGATAGTCCATGGTTTCGGCCTGCGTTACAGTCCGTCCAAGGTCTATGGTTAGATACGCTTGCGCCTGTTTAAGCTTTTCTCTCGTGTTTTTGTAAAGCTTAACAAGCACAATTTCTTCAGTCTCAGACATTGTATAAAGACAACCGTTCAGGGAATATAAAGTTTACGTATGGTAACCTTAATATACCTCTATGCATTCTTATTTTATGGTCACCACACCATTGAAAAAGGAGGCACTTCCATGATGTCGCAGAGCGAATATCTTGAGTACCTCAAAGGAATAGCAAGCCAGATAGATGAATCGGATCTCCCGCAGGAATACCGGCCAGTGGCCCTTCAGTTGATGGCAAAACATTATTTCTACGCCAAGACAGAAGGCACTGAACAAAAGA
>JAJZOM010000093.1 GCA_021811505.1 Thermoplasmata archaeon
CGTCTTCCGGGCATTTTCCCATGATGTCTTTGTCGATGTTATGCTGACACTTGGGATTAATGCATCTTGTATCCGGCGACTGCCCTTTCCTGATTATCCTGATCAGGGGAAGACTGCAGATGTCACATTTTTCCTCAAGAATCTGAGGGGTCCCTCTTGAAGGACTGTAAAAATCAATGGTGCAGCTGTCATCGCTACACTTGAGTTTTGAGAAGTCCCTGTTCCTCAGGAGGACTATGTCACAGTCGTGATACGGGCATTTTCCAATGGGATTCCCCCTCCTCAGTGCTGAAATTATGGTGTCCTTTATCAGGGCTTCTTTCTGCTTGAATTCCTTGAGTGCGTCAAGAAGCATGCCTCTAGATATCCCGACCACATTTTCCTTGCTGGTTTCCCTGTTTGCTATCCTGTCCATCTCTTTTTCAAGACGGGCAGTCATGTCGGGCTCAGTGATGTTTGATTCCACTGTGAGGAGCGCCTCTATGAGTCCCATACCAAGCTGTGTGGGCCTGACGGGATTACCTTCCACAAAGTTCCTCATCTGCAGCTTCTCGATTATGTCATGACGGGTACTCTTGGTTCCCAGATTCAGTTCCTCCATCTTCTTTATCAGCGATGCAAGGTCATATCTTCTTGGAGGTTTTGTCTTCTCCTCATTCAGGAACCACTCCTTGCCTTTCACGGTCTCATCCGGCTTGAGGTCCGGAATAATCACATCTTCCACTTTCCTGTACGGGTAAAGCTCTAGCCATCCATAGTCCAGCACCTTGGTACCCTTAGCTTCGAATTTATGTCCTTCCACATCAATTAAGGCTTCGGAGACTTCTTTCTGCCCATCCCTGTAAAGCGTAGCCAAAAACCTTCTTACTATTAATTCATAGATCTTTGCGTAATCCCCTTTCAGTGTTCCTTTCTTGGCTGCCGACACGGGATATATAGGCGGGTGATCTGTTGCTTCTGTTCTGCCTCTGGATGGCCTGATGGTCTCCTGAGCAAGAACTTTTTCAACGTCGGATGAAAACTCAGTCTCCATCAGCTTATTAAGTATGTTTTTGAAGTAGATGGACTTCTGATAAACCATGTTATCCGTTCTCGGATAGCTTATGAATCCTCTCGTGTAAAGATTCTCCGCAATATTCATGGCTCGGGAAGGCGTGACGCCAATTCTTGAAGCCTCCCTGAGGAATTCCGTTGTGTTGAAAGGGGGAGGCCTCAGTATCCTCTCGTTCTTCTTGGAAAACTCCAGAACTGTACCGTTCTTCCCGTTGATTTCGCTGTAAATTTTTTCAGCTTCGTCTTTTTTCCATATCTGTCCGCCCTGGTAGCTCGCGGTGAAATCCCTTCGCTTGTTGAAAAGAATGCTTATGATCCAGTAGGGTTCCTCCTTGAAGTCGCGGATTTCAATTTCCCTCCTTACAATCAGGGCAAGTGTTGGGGTCTGTACTCTTCCCACGGATAGAAAATTTCTGCCCAGTCTCTTTGAGGCAAGCGAAAAGAATCTCGTCAGGACTGCTCCCCAGTAAAGGTCTATCTCTTCCCTCGCTGCTGCAGACTGTGCAAGATCATTATCTACCTCTGTCAGGTCCTGAAATGCCTTCCTTATCTCGTCGGGAGTAAGAGCGCTGAATCTCGCTCTCTTGATATCGGGGTTGCTCTTGATCTTTTTGAGAACGTTTGTCTCAACTATTTCCAGAGCTTCCGTTCCAATCAGCTCCCCTTCCCTGTCAAAATCGGTTGCAACTATAATGGTCTCAGCCCTGCTTGTCAGTGCCACAAGACTGTTGAAGGCGCTCTTATTCGTTACCTTGTGAACGATTCCTGACGAGGTCAGCGCTTCAAGGTTTGTGCTCTTCCACTCCTTCATGCTGTCCGGGAAGTCTATTGCCACTATGTGTCCGCTTAGTGGTATCACGACGTATGTATCGCCGTCTTCTCCGAATTCAATGTAGTTGAGTCCTTTTGACCTTTTCTGTTTTGACTTCCCGTCGGAAAGAATATACGCAATTCTTCTGGCAGCATCAGCTTTTTCTGTAATAATTACGTTTTTAGCGCCTTCTGTTTTTTGCAATAGATCGTCCCTCCTTTAAGTGCAGCATTTATTAAGAATTTTTTAAGGGGTGCAATTTGGGAAATATTCCCGGAGAGGGTGATGGAGCATTTCATTTCCGGCGAAGCAGAACAATAATTTATCCGGGTTACGTTATTGTAATGTTGAGAATAGATTACGAAAAGTATAACCGGATTTCAATTGAACCGTGCAAGAACGTATACCCACCATCAGAAGATACGTTCCTCGTGCTGGATAATATTGTCCCCGGTCATACTGTTCTGGAAATCGGATGTGGATCTGGCATAATATCAGTATACTGTGCTACACTGGGCAGTACCGTCACTTGCTGTGACGTATCCGAAGCGGCTCTGGCATGCACGGAAAAAAATGCTATCAGAAATCATGTCACACTGGATTTGATAAATTCGAATCTCTTTCAAAGAATCACTGGAAAGTTTGACACCATAATCTTCAATCCGCCATATCTTCCGACGGAGGACAGGATAGAAAACTCAGAACAGTGGGACGGAGGAACGACAGGTTTCGACATAACCAGGCCATTTCTGAACGACGCTGCCGATCATCTCGAGGATGGCGGAACAATATATCTGATACTTTCTAGTCTTACAAACATTGACGCTCTTGTGAGCGAGTATAAAAATTATGATTTCAAGGAAAAAGCAAGGGATTCATTTTTCTTTGAAACTCTGTTTCTGTTTGAAATTCATAAAAAATAGGTTTTTGGAGTTACTCCTACTTCACCTTTTTCGATCCGTGCGTCGAACCAACATAGGTCACAGTGAAACTTGTCCCACCGCTGTTGAGTAAACTTGGCTGCGCCAGTGTCGAACTGTATGTCACCATTGTTATGCTTTCATAGGAAAATGAAGATATACTTCCAGCAACACCGGATATGGTAGCGTTAGCGGTACCGATGATTTTTGTGTAGTTCTGGCCGAAGTACGCTGTTCCGAAATCCGCAAGCGTGCTCAGGTGACCGTTCACCTGTGGCCTCTCCTCTATCCACTCAGCGGACAGCTTTGAAGAGGCGTATGTTACCTGTTTATAGAAGGTCTCGTGTTTGGTTGTGTCATTAAGGTAGATATTCCAGAGATTCGACGTACTGCTGACTGTGAAGATATGGGCCTGCATTATGTCTCCAGGCGTAACCGTCATGCCAGTAATTGTTGTTTCTGCTGCCGGCAGGAGTTCCCACCATGCGGAATAGGATGTCGCTCCTCCGCCATTGTAGTCAGATTCCGTACCAGTCTGTATCAATGAACTGTCACCACTGAAGAAGCCGCCGATTCCTATCCATTGGGAGGAGTAGGTTGCCTTTTGCCCGGATCCGGTTACGTTCTGGACTATCCACGAGCCGGCAACGCTGGTTACAGTGGCCGAGGGGCTGTTCATGTTGGACGATGCAACATAACCGGCCCAGTTCAATGAGTTGGTGTTCTGCATAACTGCTGCGTGGTTAGCCGTGCCATTCTGTGTATTTGGTGCATAGCTTCCAAAAGCAGGGACAAATGCCACCTGAAGGAAAGCCAGTACAACCAGCGAAATTAGGAATGCCTTCTTATTCATGAAATAAAGAAACACTGGTGCCATAAATATTTTCCTTAATGCCTGGAGAGCACGCAAATGGTCGGATTATCCATAAAATATTCATAGCCAGAGAGAATTCATCAGCACTTCTTACCTATATTGGCTAAAATTGCATAATGCCTGACAATTATGCATGCCATTAGATGGCAGTATCGCGGCTTCTTTCAAGTATAAAGTACAGCGATTTATCCGCATCTTCATGTCCGCCACAGCAGAATGCAGATGACGAACCTACAGGAAAATTATATCCAGTTATGATACAAATTTATGCTGCATAATACTTAGGGGTCAGAACAGATGGTCACGATTCAGGATCGTATTAAGGAGATCGAAGAAGAGCTCAGGAATACTGAGTATAATAAGGCTACCCAGAAGCACATCGGTCTTCTCAAGGCGAAACTTTCAAGGCTTGAGATCGAAGCAGTATCCCATAAGAAGGGAGGAGGGGAGGGCTTTTCAATTCCCAAGTCCGGAGATTCCAC
>JAJZOM010000002.1 GCA_021811505.1 Thermoplasmata archaeon
ATTTCTCCATTCCCTTCAGGTCCGTCGCAAGGGCAGTGGAAGCTTTAGCCTTCTTCACAATTTCTGTTAAAATATCTTTAGCTGTCATCTTGTTTAGATGACAGTATTCGATAAAATTCTTTGCACTAAAAGTTTACGCGTGCTTGAAAGCTTCCATCACATATTCTGCAAAGTCTTCGTCCGATCTCGCACCCTGAAACTGAACAGAATCGTTTATCACTATGTGAGGGACCGCAGATACTCCAACTTCCTCGGCTTCGCTGTAGAACTCGCCCGACTCAATCATTTCTCCGCTTATGTTCTTGTTAACCAGTGCAAACTTGTGTGCAGTTCCCACTGCCTTGGGGCAGTATGGACAGGTCGGTGTTACATATACCCTTATTTTAAGCGGCTTATCCACCTTGCTGATTAATTCCATTGCTTTTGACGATATATCAGCCTCGCCGATTGAGACCGTCTTGAGATCCTCAATGAGCGATCCGAATTCGTATCCGGACGGGATACCATAATATTTGATTCTCCCATCTTTCTCATTGGCCCTTGCTACTATCGTCGCGGGGAATTTTGTGACTCCGTATTCTTCAGCCAGCTCTTTGTCCTTATCAAAATCGTATACCTTCAGCTTAATCTTGCTGTTTATGGCTGAAACCTCTTTGGCAAGTTCCACAGTTTCCTTGCAGTATTTGCATTCAGCGCTCCCTGACGAAAAGATTACAAGATCCACATCGTTTTTGAGGTGCTTGTTGAACTCGTCCATCAGGTACTTAACATCTGATTCTCTAATCATTGCCATTGTAATCCCCTCTAAATTTTATTATGATATTTAAAGATTGTTACTCATATTTGATTGCTTATGTTTAAATTTTGGTTTATTTAAATGTCTTTCCAAAAAACTAAATTTCAGCCATTCAATTTATAACATGAGGAAATACACCATCATGACCATCAAGTTGTATTACGAGGATAGTTACACGAGAAACTTTGTCTCAAGGGTAACGGGTTCTGACGGTAACAAAATTTTCCTTGAAAAAACTGCGTTTTATCCAACCGGAGGAGGACAACCAAACGATACTGGTTCTCTTACAGTGGGTGGAAGGACAGTCAATGTCATCGATGTCGGAAAACAGGGAGATGACGTCTATCACATAGTTGATGATCCCTCTATCTTTGCTTCAGGCATTGAGGCGAGAGGAGAGATTGACTGGAACAGGCGCTATTCCCTAATGCGATATCACACTGCAGTTCATATCATAGACGCCGTGGTGAACAGGATGGTCAGGGTAGAGGGAAGCATAACCGGCAGCCAGCTTTATCCTGACAGGGCAAGGGTGGACTTCAGGCTTGAGAACTTCAACATGGACACTGCACAGAAATTCGTGGATGAATCAAACGCGGAGATTATTAGAGCAAGGACTGTAAGTGTGAGATATATGACAAGGGATGAGGCGTTACAGATTCCCAATCTTTCACGAACTGCGCCCGGGAGGGAACTGCTGAAGTCGCTTGAGACTGTCAGGATTGTCGATATTGAGGGGCTTGACTTCCAGGCCGATGGCGGAACTCATGTGTCCAATACAAAAGAGGTAGGTAGGATTATCATCAATGGAATTGAGAGCAAGGGAAAGCAGAACAAGAGGCTCAGCTTTCATCTAGAGCCCTGAATTTCCATATTCTAAAAAAATGAGTTAAGGTTTATTCTCGGCTTCAAATACCGTTAAGTGCGGTTTTTCGGTTTTGGTAAGACTTTCGGTCTGATGAAAGACCGTATCGTGATGGTTGTTACCGCTTCCCAGTTGATGAGAGTAATGGGAAGATCCATGGTATGGGTATTTGCCCCCATTTATTTCCACAGGTTTTATGATACCTCATTTTTCACCATAGGCATTCTTTTCTTTCTGGGAACTATCATTTCCTTCCCCTTCAGTATCTATGGCGGTAACCTGATCGACCGAGCTGGCAGAAGATTTGTTGGTCTGCTCCTTCCTCCGATTTCTGCTGCTCTTTTTCTGGTATTTTCACTTTCTGCATTTCTGAAATTCCCAAACATATATGCATTCATAGCATTCCTTGCGATCTTCCCTCTGGCCGATCTTGAAGGGATAGTGGATCAGGTAATCATCACAGATGTCGTTAAGGAATCCGAGAGACTCGACGCTTTTTCATTGAACAGAATAGGTGCGAATGTTGGTTTTGCGATCGGTCCTGCTGTAGCTGGCATACTTGCAGAGTTCAACTACGGATGGGCATTTATAGTCCCATTTTTCGTCAGTGTTTTCGTTTTTATGATTTACGCCAAATATATCAGGGAAACACGACCCGCAGGCACGGGAACACGAAGCACCTCCAGGGGGTTCTCTTTTCCAAAGAATGACAGAAAATTCTTCATAATAGTGATTCTCCTGTCAATGATCTGGTTCATTGCGGGGCAGTGGGGCACCACGCTTACGCTCTTCCTTTCTTCTGGATACATGATAAGCGACCAGACCATAGGTTTCCTTTATGCTTTCAATGGCATCGTTGTGATATTCTTCCAGATCCCTGTAAACAATCTTCTGCGGAAATGGCATGATTTCAAGAGGCTTGCCCTCGGCTCATTCATATATTCCTTCGCATTCTTCTTTTATTCCCTTACTTCCTATATTCCCCTTCTCTTCGCCAACACCTTTTTTCTCACCATTGGAGAAAACGTACTTTCACCCTCCACACAGACAGTGATTGCAAAGGCTGCACCTGAGGATAAACGCGGAGAATATTTTGGATCATATTATGCAATTTCCGGGCTCATAGTGCCTATGGCACCCCTTCTGGGAACTTACGGCTTAGGTTTCCTCATTCATGCTGGAATCATATTCTGGGGTCTTATAGGGCTTTCTGGAATTATAATTGGATCCATAAGCTACCTCACGCTCAGGTCATTGTACGGAAACCAATAAGTGTCTGATCTCTATGTTTCTATGATGAGCAATGTTTACTAGAAGAGGAGACGCAGGAGAAACTGACACCGGTGATAGGGGCAGAGTGATTAAGTCATCCCCAATCATTGAGGTCGAGGGAAGAATAGACGAACTGAACTCGTTCATAGGCCTTGCTTTGGTCGGGTGCCATTGGAACGATATTATGGATGATTTGAAGAGAATACAGGATGATCTTTTCACCATAGGCGAAGAATTCACAACAAAGGGTACAAGGAGAACGCTTCAGCCCGAAAGACTCACCTGGCTTGAGGAGCGAACGCTTGAACTGAAGAAAGAAGCTGGTAAAATCAAGCTCTTCATAATTCCGGGCGGATCGGAGATTGCATCGCTCCTCCACATAGTCAGGACCCAGTCAAGAAACCTGGAGAGGCTCGTCGTTTCGTACAAACTTATACTGAAGCCATCTCCGCTGATGCTGCAGTTCCTGAACAGGCTTTCATCGCTCTTCTTTGTGCAGGCTGTCGTCGCCAACAAGAGACTTGGCATCGAAGAGAGAATCTGGGAGATCAGGAGAGAGATCTAGGACTGACAGCAGACGGTTCTTATCAACGGGGATAAGCTTGCCCATCATACTTCCGAATTGATCGGTCAATCTTTTCACGAATTCTGCCCTTTCCACCTGGATGTATGACATTACTTCCGGGTCCATTCCGCATGGCCTTATTGCACCAAACGGATCCACAGCTTCTTTTGATATATTTACAGCGACCCCGTGATAACTGACCCACTGGTCAATGGCCATCCCTATTGATCCGACCTTCCAGCTCGGATTGTTTCCAACCCATATGCCTGGCTCCGAGACACCAGGATGTGCATCAAAACCAAATGATCTGATTGCCGAAATGAAGTTCTCCGTGACAGCATTCACGAATCCCCTGACATCTATTCTTCCATCTCTCCGTATATCCATTATTATATATGTGACAAGCTGGCCAGGACCATGATAGGTGACATCACCGCCTCTTTCGGTTCTTATTGGATTTATTCCCATAAAGTTCGCGGGATCGGCTTTTCTTCCTATTGTGTATACAGGATAGTGCTCCACAAAAATGAGAAAATTGCCGATACCAGATCCTTTTCTCCGCCTGACAAGTTCCAGTTGAATCTTCCGGACGGTTTCGTAGTCCATTCTCCCGAGATCAACGACTTGGCTTGAAGTGGA
>JAJZOM010000143.1 GCA_021811505.1 Thermoplasmata archaeon
GCCTTGGTACCGTGAAAAAACTTCTTTGATCTTGCAAGGCCTGTTAGATATAATTAATATATGGCTTAATAAATTAATAATGTTTAAGAATGTTAGTATAATACTAACTTATGACAATTAATGAAAGATCTCTCACAAAACGAGAAAGAGATTGCATGGTCTCGATTCGTGAGAAGGGAATGGAAGATTTTCCACTCAGGCTTAATGAACTGGCCGGTATCCTGAAAATATCATCTCCTACTACGTTGAACATCTTAAGGCGCCTTGAAGTAAAAGGCATGATAACATCCAGCCGTGGAATGATTAAACTAACAGAAACAGGACGGGAGTCTGCCGACAGGATTCTTAAGATACATAGAGTATATGAATCGCTTTTCTGTCAGAGCGGTGTTTCTGAGAACACAGCCTGCAATGAAGCAAGCCTGGTGGATTATCTCACAGAAGAACAGACTGCAGAAATGGTCTTGCACAGGATCGGCGATCCAAAGATCTGTCCGCACGGAAAGCCAATTCAGGATGATAGCTGATGTCTTTTTCCTTCTTTTACGATCCGGTTGTTATTGCAACCCTAGCTGCACTCGCTGTTGCATTTTTGCTCGGGATGGTACATGGCATAACTCCAGATGAGCATACATGGCCTATCACATTCTCTTACGCCATTGGAACACATACAAGGCAGGGCGGAATGAAATCCGGACTGATTTTCTCGAGCGGATTCACGTTGCAGAGGTCTATTCTTTCTGAACTGGCATACTTCGCGCTAATAGGCGTGCTGACAACTGTCAGGGCAATGGGCGTGACTTACATGGCAGTCGGCATAGCTATGGCTGCCGCCGGCATATATATAGCAAGGAAGAGCCGTTACCCTCACTTCCACTGGATTGAGAGAAACCTCAACAGGCTGTTCAGGCTCCACAAGCTTGGAAGTGAGGATGAAAACCTGGAATTGAGCCACGAAAGAAACCCCATGAGCGTTCACGTGCACAATCATGGAGGCCAGGTTCCCGGAAAACTTGCATTTACCCATGGAATCATCGCAGGGTTTGGAACTGGTGCCTTCGCTTTGATAATCTACACGGTTCTGGCACCTTCCATGCCATCTCCATATATAGGATTCCTTCCAGGCACAATGTTCGGCCTGGGTACGATGGTCATGCAGGTATTGATCGGCGCATTCTTTGGGACCATGCTGACTAAAAAGAAGCATCTCAGCAAAGAAGGCATAGCATATGTCAGCAAGAGCATTAGCATGTATGTTCTTGCCTATGGCGGTGCGGCATTCGTACTGGGAGGAATAATGGTGCTTCTATTCCCACAGATTCTTGGTTATAATCTGATAACTCCAATTGCGGTTCACAACCTTCATGAACTTGGGCTGGGCTTTGTCCTCGTAATAGTATCCGTTGTAATCGTTGGAATTACCGGGTATGTAAAAGCAATGAAAGATGCCAGAAAATTGGGATACGTTGAAGATTGACAAAGTTCGCGAAAATGATTAAAAATGACAAAATATGGAAAAATATCTCGCCACAATAATTTAACGTGGCGTGCGACCGATTTCAACCTTCATGTTCTGTCGCGAACAAGGCTGCCAAATACCTTCAGCATGCCGAAAACGGCAGTCATGCCTGAAGCCACATCGGGATCTTTTAGCATGGACATCAGAGAGAATATTGACATTTTCTTCGGTTCCTTTGCACCCGCTATCACCGCATCTGTCATGGCTCCGGAATTGAACAGCAGCAGTTTTATGAGGTCGGAGGTTTCTTCATTCATGAGGGCATAAAGCAGCCCGACAAGCAGGTTCCCAGACTTTATCATGGAAACGCTGAATTCTCTTGAGGTGAAGAATTTCGCCAGGAATTCCACATCAGTGGGCATATAATCCTTCGACATGTTATCCAGAAGGTCGATTATTCCAGATTCCTCGAGTCTCTTCAGAACACGCATACCTGACTGAAAAATCTCAAGATTCTCCTTCATATCGTTCATTATAGGATCAAGTTCACTGGACTTTCCGTCCGTTTTATCTGACTTTATTTTTTCATTCATTCCAGTCACCTTACATAACCCCCCTGAGCATTCCGGAGAAATATGTGTCAGCCGAGGTCCATTTAAGCAGGTAATCCATCTTGCTCTGGAACGAAGCCCTCGGAGGCCGGTCGTAGGAGAAGTATAGCGTAATAGCTTTCCCGAATCCAGTTATTGTTGTACAAGCGACCTCTCCGTTGTAGCTCTCATCGTATATTCCTCCTGAAATATCATGGGCGAGCCTGTTGGCAAGATATTCCGATTCGAAGTGTGCAGTGGCTCCTGCTTTTGAAATAGGCAGATTTGTCGCATCACCGATGGCGAAAACGTCGTCGAATTTTCCATAGTTCAGCTTATGCCTGTCCACATCGATATACCCGCTCTTGCCTGCTAAACCGGATTCAGTTATTACTTTCTGTCCCTTGTGCGGAGGAACGAGAACGAGCAGGTCATACTTCACGGATTCACCCTCGAGGCTCAGTACCTCCTTTGTGTCAGGATTCACGGATTCGACGTTGAAAAGCGTATGTGTCTCGATTCCTTTTTCCTCGAAGAGTTTCTCCACAAAATTAGAGACGTTCTCTATTGTAAAAACCCGGTTGAGGGGGTACATGTAGTGTATGTTTGTTTTATCCCTTATTCCTCTGCTTCTAAGGTACTGGTCCAGCAGGAAAGTAAACTCGTAAGGTGCAGGAGGACACTGGTACGGGATGCTGGAAGGACCGATCACTATGTTGCCTCCCTGGAATTTGTCCAGGCTGTTCCCAAGTTCGATGGAGTGCTGCAGATCATAGAAATGATGGGCTTCGGTCGCATATCCCGGTATCTCGTCAGGATCGAATCTGTTTCCTGTTGCTATTATGAGATAATCATATCCAAACTGTTTTCCGCTTCTCGTTCCCACGTTCCTGTTCTCGACGTTTATTCCGGTCACTTCATCCTGGACGTAGTTCACGCCGTAATTGAAAAGGAATCTTGTGGGTTTGATGCTGTTCTGGTATTTCTTGAGCTTGAACGGAATGTGGACGCCATCTGGTTTAAAATAATGTTTTGGGGAGTTACCTATTACGGTAATGTCGACTTCTTTCCTGTCGGTAAGAAGCCGCAATTTATTAGCCATGATTGTGCCGGCTGCTCCATCCCCGAGGATCAGCACCCTTGAGATAATCGGCATTTGCCTTACCTCTTTTTCTTCATTACTACTTCGTAATATCCGTTCCTCTCGAATACTCCGATAAGCTCATTGCCGGATTTGTTAATCCAGGCAGCGGCATCTCTTTTAGTTCCAGTGTCCGTGGAGTAAACTGAGATCACGTCTCCGACTGCGGCCTGCTTGTACTCCTTGATCAGTTCCATAAGAGGGCCCGGGCAGAAACTGCCCCTGGCATCAACTACTTTGTTCGGTTTAACTTCCTCACTCACACAAATCACCTTAGATAAACAGCGTCATCTTGGCGTCCTTGGCCATTGAAACGAACTCTGCCACTCCGATTATCTCATCGACAATCGGATCATAGTCGCTTTTCTTCAATCCAAGCAAATCAGAAAACATTGCGCATGCGTATACCTTTACGTTGCCGACTTCCTTGGCCTGCCTGAGCATCTCAATCCATGGCTGCACTTTCTTCTCTTGCATTATCTGGAATATCTCCGCAGCCATGTCTTTCCCTTCGTAACTAACTTTTGTATTTACGGGTGCACCTTTTCGGAATTCCAAAAGTCCCCAGAAGCTGACAAAAACATCAACTTCCATATCGTTGGCGACTCCTCCCGAGGCAATTATAGTGCCTGCCATCAGTTTATCTACTGTTCCTGAAACGAACAGGAGACACATTTTCTCTGTCATAAGACATCATTATCCAATATTTTTGCTAAATATTATAGATAGCTCTAAGATATTAGGGTGTTAAATTATTTAAGTCATGTGACTACTTGTAGAATATCGTTGTTTACCGGTTATTTTTCATATCCTTGTTTGAATTAATCTGCCCCCTTATATCCAGAAAAAATGAGAAATAGGGCGTATAAGCTATTTCTTGCCCGAAGATGAGAGGAGATATTCAGGCGATATCGGTGTTTCCCTGATCTTCAGGCCTGTTGCAACC
>JAJZOM010000239.1 GCA_021811505.1 Thermoplasmata archaeon
AACACCCTATATCCGAAGCAAAGGATTTCCTTTTGCAGGCATTTGATCTTTCTGAGAAGTACAAGTTGCCAGTACTATTCAGAACCACCACGAGAGTCAGCCATATGCGTGGACTCGTGAAACTTGGGGAGATCCGAAAGGACTTGCCGGAAATGGGTGTTTTTGTCAAGGATGTCCACGAATTTGTCTGCCTGCCCTCAAATTCATATACGCTCAAGGAAAAATTGATGGATAAAATGCACGGATTGAAGGGCGAATCGGACAGTTCCAACATGAACAGGATTGAGCATCATGGCAACGGAAAATATGGGATAATCACGTCTGGCGCCGCATACAACTCTGTCATGGATGTGATAACAGAATATGGGCTCGACGCAGACATACTGAAGCTTGGATTCACAAACCCACTGCCTGAAAAGATTATTGGAGGATTTATCACCAACCACAGAGACGTGATAATCGTGGAAGAGCTTGATCCGTACCTCGAATCCAAAATAAGGACCCTTGCACAGATGCATAGCATTGATGCAAGGATATACGGAAAGCTGGACGGATATTTCAGCGAAAGCCATGAGTTCACACCGGACACTGTCGCCCATTCACTTTCAAAGATAATTGGTTTCGCTGTCCAGGATGCACCCAAGGGAAAACTCGATCTGCCGCCTAGACCGCCTGTTCTGTGCCCCGGATGCCCTCACAGGGCGGCATATTATGCAGTAAAGAGGGCAGTTAAGATGATGAATAAGCCTGATACCATATTTGCTTCGGATATAGGGTGTTACTCGCTTGGAGTGTACGATCCATACGAGGAGGCAGATACAATGATTTCAATGGGCTCTTCTATAGGTATGGCCAACGGTTTTGCCATGTCGACGAACCAGAAGGTGATTGCATTCATTGGAGATTCCACATTTTTCCATTCCGGAATACCTCCACTAATAAACGCAGTCCATAACAAGCTGAACATTCTTGTTATTGTGCTGGACAATGGGACCACTGCTATGACGGGACAGCAGCCAAACCCGGGAGAGAAATTCAATGCACTGGGCGAAGAATCACCTTCAATAGCGATAGAAGACATTGCCAGAAGCGTGGGCGTCAAGGACGTACAGGTAATTGATCCCTATGACCTTAAGGAATCTCTGAAAGCAATCACCAGAGCTCTCAAGGAGGATTCCGTATCTGTGATAGTTTCACGGAGGGAATGCGCCATCCTAAGGGACAGGGAGATGCAGAAAACCGGAAAAATTCTCACATACACTGTCGACCAGGATAAATGCGGGAAATGTATGAATTGTGTAGAGAATTTTTCGTGCCCTGCGATATTCATAGAGAATGGAGAGATAAGGATTGATCCCAATCTGTGCGACGGCTGCGGTGTTTGCGCTGAAGCATATGTTTGTCCGTTCAAGGCAATTGAGGTGAGACAATGAAGACGTTCAACATGATCATTGCAGGCGTCGGGGGGCAGGGGGTAATCACTGCTGGTACCCTAATATCGGAAGCTGCAATAAAGGCCGGACTCAACGTCGTTATGTCCGAGATTCATGGTCTTTCACAGCGGGGAGGATCTGTTAGCGTTGAGGTAAGGATAGGTGATGTCTATGGTCCAATATCTCCCAGAAGGAGAGTCGATCTTATCATGGGATTTGAGCCCATAGAAACTTTCCGGGTTTTGCAATCTGTCAATGCCGATGCAAGAGTTCTGATGAACAAGGAAAAGTTAGCTCCAATATCGGTTAGCATGAAGGACGAGGAATATCCCGATATCCAGAAAATGATCTCAATGGTATCAAGCAGCAGTAAAATATACGAAATTGATGCGGTTGACCTTGGTAGAAAAGCCGGATCGTTCAGATCGGCAAATGTGGTCATGATAGGTGCCGCGCTGTCACTTGGTATCCTTCCGGTGAATGAAAAAAATATTACCGATGCTCTGATCGACAGATTCACCGGTAAGCTGCTTGACATTAATATAGGTGCCATGAAGCTTGGAATGATGGAAGTGTCAGAAACCGATGAAAAGGTACAGGTATCGCCCTGAATCACATCCCTTCCGTTGCCAGAATTTTTAATAATTATTATTTAATGCTGCCTCATTGAATTACTGCATTGTTAAGCCCCTGACTGCAAATGATAGCAGCGAGATCAGAAACATCGCGCGTCTGTCCTGGATGTGGGCTTATAGGGATATTTATACAGAATCATTCATAGAAGAATGGATCAGAAGAAATTATGATACGGAAAAAATAAGGAGTGACATCTCAAGAACTCATCCTGGAGGCGACATAATTTTTTACGGATCATTTGTGGATAATCGTCTCACCGGTTTCATTGAAACAAAGACTACGGGTGACGAGGCCGAGATACTCCGCCTCTACATTCTTCCTGATCACACAAGAATGGGGATAGGCACAAAACTTATGGATGAGACGGAAAAGACTCTATTACTCAGGGGAATTTCTTCTGTGAAACTTTATGTTCACCGCCTGAACGCGATAGGAATTGGATTTTACAGGAAGAGAATGTTTCGCGAATCAGAAATTGATGGCGACGACATAAAGATGGAAAAGACTCTTGTGCGTCGGGTTTACGAATCATAACTGATTGAATTTGATCATATCAATGGTGGGACAGATTTTCTCGGGTCTGGAATCACCCTTCTCATTGACAGAGAGACCAAAGCCATCAAAAGGCATAATCCGGATATTATTCCCCAGAGCAGGATCGGATTGTAGTAGAATGTCTGGAGAATAAATGTTCCCAAAAGAGGAGTAAACGGGTAAACAAAGCTGAATACTGCCGAACTGTATCCGAAATATTCACCACGCCTGTCTTCAGGCGCTATTCTCGATATGAACACCTGCGAGAACTGAGATGTCATGTCCTCGCCAATTGTGAGCATCGCAAAATTGAGAATGAGCAGTGTGAAGATCCCCTCAATGCCAAAAATCATGTATGAGACAGCATAGAGGACAAGACCAAGTGAATAAGTTGGTATCTCTCCTATCTTCCGACTCAACTTGTTTATCTGGAACTGAAATATGATTACAATCAGCGTGTTTATTGCGTAGAGTAATGTGATCTGGATCTCCGAGTAGCCGAACCTGCTGGTAAGATACAATGGCAGGATAGGGCTTTCATACATTCCTGACATCAGTGAAGAGAATGCCAGCACAAGTGATACCGTGATTAGGAGCCGATCTTTCCTAAATGAGAATTTGTGTGGAGATCCACTAAAATTAACGTTCCTTCTGGATATGGATTCGGGAACATATCTGTAATAAATGAACACTTCTGCGACGGAACCAAATACCGGAGCAAGAAAAAAGTATGCTGGATTGATTATCGCTGCCAGCCCTGAAAATATTAAACCAGCTCCAATGCCTGCGTTGCTCATGACACGGACAAGACTGAATGAGTTCAGTCGTTGTACTTCACTTGAAAGGTCTGTTAAAATTGAGTTGTTTACGTTATACTGTACAATATTCAGTATACTTATGTCCACCATCATTACTGTAATTATTGGTAGAGACAGATTGTAATAAATCACAAGAAAGAAGATCAGGTAAGAAGCTGAGAGCACCGTGGGCATTGTTATTGCAAGCTTCCTTCTTCCACTTATATCTGAAATTCTCCCGCCGTATATGGAAAAAGGCACGGCAAAGATAGATTGAGCAAGAAATACCAGTCCGATATCTATGTAATTGAAATGTCTGGTCGTAAGCAGATAGACTGATATCAGTATCCAGAGAGGATATCTGGTAAATCCTCTGATGAAGTCTGCGAATCCGATTGTCACTATGGAAGGGTGGAAACCTCTGATGCTTGAGCTCATTCAAACCCGCATGCAGTTCTTTCCGGTATTTATGCATTGACAAAACTGTTTGTTATCTGTGTATAAATGAAATAGTTAAAAGAGGACACTCGGGCATCGGCTAGATATAACTCATATCCATGTAATATTCTGAACTCGACTTGTATTATAGTTTTATATGCAGCGAAACATTTCTTAATGATGGTAAAAGTCTGCCCAAACTGTAATTTCCAGAATCCAGACAGTGC
>JAJZOM010000132.1 GCA_021811505.1 Thermoplasmata archaeon
GTTCAGGAATTACTCCGGTGGCGGCTTTCTCTCTGGCAGAATGACTGCACCTCTTGTGGCCGCAGGATCTGTGTGCCTTTCCATTCTTGGAAAGGCCGGAGTGAATGTCAACGGATGGGTACAATCAATAGGCGATATCGAGTCTACGCAAGACGCGGATTCACCTGTAGCGGCATATTCATCGAAGACCAGAATGCCTGATGCCGGCAAAGACGCCGAGGCGGTCGAACTGATAAAGAAGATCATGTCAGAGGGGGACAGTGTTGGTGGATCGATCCGTATCTCCATAAAGGGAATACCTGGCGGGATTGGTGAGCCTTTCTTTGATTCTGTGGAGTCCGTGATTTCACATGCGGTATTTTCAATCCCTGCAGTAAAAGCAATTGAGTTTGGGTCAGGTTTCAGGCTTGCTTCAATGAAGGGATCTGACGCATTAGACACGATATACTATGACGGACAGAAATTCAGTACAAGATCAAATAACAACGGAGGAATACTCGGCGGAATAACCAATGGCATGCCCGTCGATTTCAGGGTGGCTATAAAACCAACCTCTTCGATTAGGAAGGAACTTGAAACTGTAAATCTTGTATCAAAGGAGAAAGATTCCATAAGGGTCAGGGGCAGGCATGATCCATGCATAGCCATCAGGGCGCTTCCAGTCGTTCAGTGCATGAGCGCTTTCTCTATTCTGGATCTGATGTTGTTGTCAGGAAACAGCCAGATCTTGAATCAGGTCTTTCCATCAAGGCAGGAAAGGCAGGTTGAAGACGACAAACGATAGTGCTATAGTAAGGGCAACCACTGCAACGATTGAGTATTTAGCTCGCTTCAGTGACTTAAAGACGTTGGTCAGGAGCTTCTCGAACATGTTCTCTTCGCCCATGGAAACCGTAACGTCGGAAGAACCCATTCCCGCTCTGCACGGCTCGACATTCTTTATAGCAATGTCGATTGATTCTGCGATGAGGTCTGATATCATGGAAATGTCGTCGCGCTCGCCAAGCGGGTTCATGTCAAGCGTGCTCTGATTTACAAAGTGATTGTCAGTGGTGAAAATATCAAGATAAGCCACCTTCCCTGCAACTTTTTCCTCGGCCATGGCCATGACCTCGTCCTTGATGTTATTGGAATCAGTAAGCACGATGGCCTGGTCCTTGTCCCCCACCCTGAAAACAAGCGTCTGAATGCCCATGGACCCAAGACCAGGGCTCTTTGCAGTCAGGTGTGAGTAGCCGACCATAAGATCGTATTTCGGGACATCCCGGTTGAACTCCCTTTCAAAAGTCTTTGAATGGGTCTCGCAGTTGTCGAGAGGCTTTGCCCTGTAAGAAAAGTGATTCTGCGCATCCACGACGGCGAAGTCGTATGCACCGGCTGCAACAACCCTCTCCGTTATCTTTAGACCTTCCGGCAGGCTCACGTCATCAAATCTTTCTCTTTCAGGTATAACAGATCCTACCCCAAAGTCACCAATCCTAAGCAGTGAAATAGCTATCTTCCCGCTTTTGATTTTCCTTAAACGTGCTATCTTGTCGCTGTAGTGCAGGGATTCAAGCGATTTCCGCACTCCTTCAGCGAGGCTGTCAACATCGGCATCTGAAGCACAGTTGTTGCTGTTTGTCGTTGATGTGTGAAAAACCATGGTTTCCTGTGAAATATCTGATGTCCTGGAATATATCTTGAACGGAAGGTTACTGGTGCCGATCTCACCAAATGGGCCCGGATGAACATAGGGAAAGACGAGAAGGACCTTCCTCTTGCCCTCCATGTTATCAATGCTTATCACCTTGACCGGCACCTCCCTCTTTGTGCCATAGAGGTTTGAAAAGAATATGTGGCCAGCAGACTGATCCTCTTCTGTGTGGATATTGAGGAAGAAATTGAGTATCTTGATCGGGCTAAGGCCAAATTCCTTCCTGAATTTCCTGATAGAATAGAATGCAAAAGCCAGCCCACCTAGCGAAAAGATCGCGGCAGAGAGGATAGTTCCAACAAGCACCCTCGAATTGTATGAAATCAAGGAAAATATGAGGACTGAGATCAAGGAATAAAGCATCGCAGGCAATATTACAAGCTGGATCTTCTCTGAATAGTACACGTAGAAGACCATGGATCGCATAAGCGCAGTTGCTGAAATTGCCATTGCAGCCAACACCACGTGGGATGCTGAACTGAATATGACGGACAGAATCAGAAAATAGGTGTTGAAAATGAAGAATGAAGTGAAGTCAAGGAAGTATACTCTTCGCCTAGGAAAGTTGAACCTTGCCAGCGAAATGAAAATCTGGTCCGCCAAGATTATGAGGAGAAGAGGAATGATGAAAAATTCGACAATTAGCGTCATGCTCTTTATCGTTAGATAGTCGAGAAAGAGGAACAGGAGAAGAAGCGGCATGTAGGTTAACAGCTTCGGGGATCTCTTCAGGAATCTCGAAAGGTCTGCAAATGTATGATTAGAGGAATTTTCCATTTGGTTGTTCGTTATCCTATATAAGCAATGTATTAATTTCTTTTATGATACCAGCCTAATCACCCTGAATCTCCCATACCCGTACAGAACACGAATGAAATCCGGAAAATGTGCACCAGGTATATATGCGTACAGGCATGAAAGGTCAGACAGCTTCTCCGGGCTGGCTACTACAAGTATGTTTTCAAAGCGTATTTTCTCTATAACACGCCATGTGATCTGCCTGTTTCCGTGCCCAAATAAAAAACCCTGTCCTCCCAGTGGCGATATTATAAGGTGGATGATCCCTCCATCGCCTATGGCAAGGATGTCTGCCTCAGAAGCATCGCGTTTTATAAGGGATTTTCCCAAGTATATGTCTATGCACAGCGGGTCCGAATCATATCCGAGGATGTGCTCGATTGACTTGCATGTCGATCCTGTCCCAAATATGTAGTATGCGTTCTCTACCATGTTCCCTATGACGTATTCGACTATGCCGTCAATCCCCTGGGCAGCATACTCAGTCTTTCCGCCCTGCAAGGTCATCTGACCGGATATGCCAAGCAAGGTTCCGTAGTTCACTATTTCCTGGTTCTCGTCAAGGTCAAGTATATCCATCTGTGCTGTGACGATATCCCCCGAAATGATAGAATTAACCGCAATGGCTGCTTTTTCAGGGTTTATGGCATAAACACCACTGTACATTTTGAGTCCGGCCGGAACTCCGAGTACTGGTATGCGTTTTGCGATTGCCCTCTGGATACATCTTGCAGTCCCATCTCCCCCAACAAAGACCAGCAGATCACAGTCCTCGCTTGAAAGAGAATGCACAAATTCCTCTGTGTCCTTTTCAGAAGTTGGCCATTCGGACACCTTTACTGTCCTTCTAATGCTGCAATGATGTGCCACTGCAAGATCCTCGCCCATGATGCCCGATGGCACAGTGAACGATATTTTGGCAAGATCCAGGCCGCTCAGGAAAGTATCCGCAGCCATCATTGATATTGATTTCTCCCGATCGAAGTCGCCAGTTCCGACAGTATCCTTTAGGTTCGAGTAGAAACCGTATCCTGCTAGTGGATTTATCAGAAAAGCTACCTTCATTTGCCCTCCTAAGTTAGAGTTATTACTGCTATTGCCGCGTCATAGTTGGATGTCATTGCTACAATTTCCCAACTCCTGACCTGCGTAGCGGCCGTGAATGAAAGAAGCATCGGATTTCCAGATTTTACAATGAACGGGCTGCTGAGTATTTCGGTCGATCCTGTATACTGGAGCGTGAGGTTCTCCAGGCTCACGGCGTATGAAAAATTGTCCGGAGCAAAGGAGATAAGCGTGATGTTCTTCTCGCCTATTGAGCTGTATATGAAGCTCATGTTGACCGGGTCCTTATGATTTCTATTCAATATAAGTGGGTTGGAGTTGGAAAATGAAAGTTGTTTGCTCTCGTTGACAGAAAGTACATTGATCTCGGCCGATTGGACTGCTGAACCTGAATATGCCGTTATATTGTAATGATAGTAGCCCGTGGAACTCAGAGATGCTGTATCCAGAGTGATTCTAAAAACAGCCGATCCACCGGCTGAGA
>JAJZOM010000174.1 GCA_021811505.1 Thermoplasmata archaeon
CCGGAGAAAAAGCAGGAGAGATATCCAGAAAAGAGAAAGATCAGATCGAAAATGGCAATGCAAAAAAGTTATACAGACTATAAATAGAGTGGAGAGTTTCTATCTCTCACTTCTTTGATATCAGAAATTTTTTCTGGGCATCCTGAACTGCATCCACAATCTGTTGATACCCCGTACACATACAGTAGTTTCCATGGAGTTTTTCCCTTATCTCTTCCCGCGTCATTTCTGGATTGTTTCTGATAAGGTACCTTGTCATCATCAAGAACCCGGGAGTGCAATAGCCGCACTGCATGGCAAAATGTTCCCTGAATGATTCCTGCTCTATGCTGTATTTTCCCTCCTCCGGTTCAAGTCCTTCCACTGTTGTCAGGTCTGCCCCTTCTGCCTGAACTGCAAGTATCTGGCATGACTTAACCGGCTCGCCGTTCCACAGTATTGTACAAGCACCGCAGTGCCCAGTGTCGCAGCCTATGTGCGTGCCCTTTAGCCGAAGGGTATCCCGTATAAAGTGAACAAGCAGGGTTCTTGGTTCAGCTTCCCCTGAATAATTCTTTCCGTTTATTTTCATTGATACAGTTACCATTTATCATTACCTCTCTTTTTTAACAAGACTTCCAACCGTTCTCATCAGCATCCCTCTAAGGACATATTTTCTGTATTCCGAACTTCCATGGAGATCGCTTATCATGCCTATACCAGAAATTGCGTTGTCAACAATTTCTCCAAGATCCAGCTGTTCTGGAGTTTTTCCGCTGATTGAATTTTCAAGATCCTTCAGTCTCTTTGGCCCTTCCGTTGTGGCCCCGGTGGCAATTCTAATATATTCCACCTTTCCTCCTTTGGCTAATCTTGCCAGCGCAGCAACGGATGCTACTGCAAAATCTGCCTTCCGCCTGGCATATTTTTCAACAACAAAATTCTCGGTATTCTTTTCGATTTCGACCTCTGTTAACATTTCTCCATCATGGATGTCAGTCTCAAATGGCCCTTTTATAAACTCTTCGATGCTCAGGCTTCTTTCTCCGCTGCCTGATTTAAGGTGAACCTTAGCTTCCAGTGCAAATAGGGTAGGAAGATAGTCTGCAGCAGGGTCTGCCTCGCAGATGCTCCCGCCAATGGTACCTCTGTTCCTGATCTGGACATCCGCAACATTCTCTGCCGTGGAAGAGAGCATTGGAAGATTTCCCCTAACCAGTGCATTATCAAGAATTTCATGATGCCTCACCATGGCACCTATCCTCACAGTGTGCTTGTCTTCTACCTTGATCTGTTTCAATTCCGGTATGAAGCCTATGTCTATCAGGGAAGCGGGTTCGAACAACCTAAGCTTAAGTATCGGAAGAAGACTCTGTCCACCGGCTATGATTCTCGATCCCTCCATCGTAGATATCAGGTTAATGGCTTCCTTAACAGTTTTTGGTCTTACATATTCGAAGTTGGCTGGATACATTTATCTCGCCTCCCCATTGATTTTTTTAAACTCCTTGCTATCCTTAACCCAGTTCCAGATCTTCTCCGGAGTAACAGGCAATTCGGTGATCCTCACATTGAATGGCTTCAAGGCATCTTCTATGGCTCCGGCGACTGCGGCCAGTGACGTTATGGCCCCTCCCTCTCCAACTGCTTTTGTTCCGAATACGGTATTTGGTGCTGGAGATTCCATCTGTTCAATCCTCAATTCAGGCGCCTCCATGGCGGTTGGCTTCAGGTAATCTCCAAAGGTCAGGGAGAGATTTGTTTCTTGCTCGTCAAACACAAACTCTTCGTACATCGCCCCACCAATCCCGCTTACTGTTGACCCGATTGCCAGTCCTTCAACGATGCTTGGATTGATTACTTTACCTGCGTCGTGCACTATGCTGTAATCAAGTATTTTTATGCTCCAGTTTTCCGGGATTACCTCTACATAACAAACGTGCACGGAATTTGAATGCGTTAACTGCACATTGAAGTCACTCCTGACGAACGGCTTTGCTGTTGGGTTTACATATGCGGCAACGACCTTCAGGCCAGGTTCCTCGTTCTTCGGGAAAGATAGAAGTCTTCCGTATGATATTTTTGCGAGTTCCTTGAAACTAAGGAGTTTTTCAGGTTTTTGAATGTTCTTGCAAACATATCCTTCCTTCAGGAATAGTGATTCCTTTGGTTCCCTTAGTACAGATGAAGCTATGCTTATTACCTTTGATTTCAGCTTCTCTGAAGCTTTCATCACCGCGCCGAGGTAAACATCGTTGAAAGCATTGGAATATGTTCCAGCATAAGTGAGGTGCCCAAGAGTGGAATCAAAGGATGCGTCAACTATTACTTCTTCAGGCTCAAGGCCGAACACGTCAGAAACCACCTGAGCTATTGTTGTGACATGCCCTGTTCCGATCTCGGGGCCATTCATGTTTACCTTTACGACGCCGTCCTGGGCAATCTCAACAGTCGACATCTGTCCGGCTCCGTTGTAATCAGGCTGGTCTGCCTTTGAAAGGAAATAATACCCTAGGTTCGATGTACCAGGTTCGATTCCTTCTGCCAGACCTATTCCTATATACCTGCCCTCTTTCCGGAGTTTTGCCTGTTCTTCCCTCTTTGAATAATAATCTGAAAGCTTTAGCGCCCTCCTGAGGGTTTCCGGGTAATTCCCGCTCTCATAAACCTCTCCCGACGCCGTAGTGTAAGGCATTTTCTCAGTCGGTACCAGATTTTTTTGCCTTATGGCAATCTTATCAATTTGAAGCTCTTCTGCAGCAATGTCCATCATCCTTTCAAGAACAAAAGACATGAACGGCTTTCCAACTCCCCTGTCCTGAACTATTGGTGGATCATTAGTAGCTACGCTTCTGTATTCAAAGGAGAGGTTTCTGATTTCGTAGACTCCGCTCATGTTTGCAAATTTAATCAGTGAATACAGAGCTGCCACATATGGCCAGTTTCCATCAGCCTGCCAGTCACTGAGCTTGACGCCAAGGATCTTCCCGTCCTTCCTCATGGCAAACTCTGCATCCATGAATCCTCTCGGCCTGTGGAAGGCATAGAGATTCTCCATTCTGGTCTGTACCCATTTTACAGGCTTGCCACATAGTTTACTTGCCAGGCCAATAAGTGCAACGTACTGCCATATGGCAAGCTTGTTTCCGAATCCACCACCTACTGGTGGTACAATCAGCCTTATCTTGGACGATGGTATTTTTATTGTTCTCTCTACAGACTGTACAGTTCTGCCTGGTTGCTGATCACTTGCATAAACCGTGAGTTCTTCACGAGTCCTGTCAAAATACGCATTCACGTTCCAGGTTTCTAGAGGTGTGGATGCGTATCTCTGTATCTTTATGCGTTGTTTAACTATTTTGTCTGCTTCTTTGAATGCTTTTGGTACGTCGCCAAATTCAAAATGGTCATATATCAACTCATTGCTGCCGAGTTCAGGATAGATCAGGGGTGCATCTTTCTTGAGGGAGTCTTCAATGTTTGAAACGACTGGCAGTGGTTCATATTCTGCTTCTATCAGGCTGACAGCATCAGCAGCTATATATTTGCTCTTCGCGACAACGAGTGCAACAGGCTCGCCCATATATCTCACCTTATCGACAGCCAGTATGTAATGAGAGGTTGGAGACTTTGTCGCTGCCCTGGATGACATCGGATTAGTAAGTGATTTAATTTCCTTACCCGTCAAAATCAGTAAAACACCTGGAACCTGGCTTGCCTTGGATACATCGATCTTGATAATCCTGGCGTGAGCGTATGGGCTTGATAACAAAGCAGCGTAGTGTTGATCCGCAAACTCTATGTCATCTGTATAACCCCGTATACCCTTGATTATCTTGAGGTCTTCGAACCGCAGCACAGCCTTGCCGACGTTTTTCGTACCCGTAGATGACTCTGGATGGGCTATAACCTGTTCCTGGCTCTCCATTTTGCTCATAACCTGTGTAACGGAAGTTTTTATTTAAATTGTTTTGTAGAAGCGTCCAGATATATAAAAAAAACATTTTTGCGGATAGTTAATAATAATCAGAAATAAAGAAGATAGGTTACACAATG
>JAJZOM010000156.1 GCA_021811505.1 Thermoplasmata archaeon
GGACAGTGGGGAATTTACGCCTGTGGACAGGAGTATGGATACCCTGAGCCTTCTCGCAAGGGAGGGAATAGGGCAGGTACACTGGCTGAAACAGGAAGCCCACGGCTTTAGTCGTGGGAGGATGTCACACTGGCATTCTTAATAGACGTGCTAGGGATTACAGTATAAAATGGACTCAACCCCAAGAGCCAAAAACCGGTTTCTTATCGGTTACAACCTCCTATATCTCGGCTTCAACTATTTATGGATATCACTCGAGTCCTTGATTCTCCCGACACAGATAGGGTTGATCGTGTCGTCACGTCAGATTGGTTTTGTTCTGGGGGTTACGGCATCAATCGGTAACGCGTTCGGAATCCTCGGCAATCTTCTTGCCGGCATTTTAAGCGATAGGTTACGATTTGGTGTGGCAAACAGATTTCCATACATAATAGCAGGTATTGTAGTTGTATTATTTACCTTGGTTGCAGAACCAACGATATCCAAAAGCTACATAGGGATACTTTCAGGTTACATACTTCTTCAGGCCTTTTCAAACATGGCTATAGGAGCAACGCAACCCATCCTCGCTGAAATTGAGAGCAAGGAACAGCGCGGAACATCAGCAGGCATAAATGGCCTCTTCTCTCTTGTTGGGACAGGGCTGGGGTTTGGCCTGACTTCAATCCTGATAAGCTCAAATCTTCCGAATTCGGACTTTTATGCCATTGCCGCAGGTGTAACAGTTACCGGACTTGGAACACTGCTTGCAATCCATGGCAAACGTGTTACAGCGGTCGCTTCACCTCTTAAGAACGTTAACATTTCGCTTTCAGTACTGAAAAAGATCCCTATTAACCTGAGGAAATTTACTAAACTGATTGCAGGCAGCTTCTTCGTATTTTCCGGTGTTACGGGCCTGACGTATTTTGAGCTGTACTTCTTCAAGGAGGTTCTGAATTTTTCAGATCCTGCAATTTACGTTGGTATTGCCGGTATCGTTGTGATAATTGTTTCCGCTGCCTCGGCAATGGTTCTCGGTCATTTCTCTAATAGGCTGGGAAGGTGGAACATAATCATCGCGGATGCCGCTGTTGCAGCAATCCCCACTTTAATGATACCCTACTTCCGGTCTTTCTACATCTTCCTGATTCTGGGCTCAGTCATCGGTGCAACTTATGGCACATTTTACAGCGTTTCGTTTGCTGTAGCAAGCGATCTGGTTCCACAGGGTGAATCCGGGAAATACATGTCTTTCTTTTATCTCTCGCTAGCAGGAGCTTCCTCATTCTCTCCCCTGATTTACGGAAGCGTACTTCTGCTATTTGGGCAATCTGCAGTGGAAGGTTTTGTCGCGCTCTTCACCCTTTCTGGGATATTCTATCTGGTGGGTGCTCTCGTCCTGTACTGGGCTCAGCGAACAAAATAGTTTCAGGAAGGCATTCTCCAAACTAGCAGAAAAGAGTCTATTATAGGTTGTTTGCTGCACATGGAAAAAATAGGTGGAAATTGTATTACGTTCTTGTTCATTTGCAGTAAATAAAAAACCTGAGAGAAAGTGGAGCTGCGTAGGGTTCAAACGCTGACTGAAATGGAGCGTTGCATTGGGATTATCAAAATATGCAAGAAAAGCTGTTCAGCTGAGAATGTGCTTAAATTTCATATATATAGAAAAAGATGCTATAATAAAAAAATAATAATTAAAATGGATTTTATCAATTATCAGTTCCAGTGCTTGCATCTTGAGTCGAGTTGCCGGAATCGTTGTTCTGGCCATCGTTCTGATTATTGCTTCCCTGGTTATCGCCTGTCTCGTTTTCGTTGCCCTGGGCGTCTCCAGTTCCACTGTCATCCGACGAACCGGTAGACTGATCTCCATGAGAAACCAGTTCAACAGATATTACTGCATTACTTGCCTGGCTGACTTCAACATCGTAGGTATTGTTGTTAGGGGCGAGCACTGTAACATCAACGACTGCCGATCCGTTTTCCGTGTCGTTCTCAACTTTCAGTATCTTGGCTGTAACATTACCAGAGTAATGTTGGTCCACATAGTTCAGGGCTGCCTGTTCAGCAGACGTCAGATTTGCAGGTAAAGTATTTAGCTGTACGAAGTGCCCTGCTGCGCCTGATGTAACGGTTCCCACGGCTGCTCCTGATGCGATTACGACAATAGCCATTATGACTTTTGTTAATAGTGATAGCATTATTTTTCACCTCCTTAAACTGGAAGAAATTCACATGGCTAATGTATTCCGGAACAGTTGTGTTCCATAAAGTTAATAAGCTGATCCGGGGATTTATTAAGCATGAAAAAGTACATGGCACTCTTTGTTCTTGGAGTGTCCATATTATTGTTATCGGCGACCAGCATAGCTTATGCTGACGATGGAACCGATAATGTCACACTGTCCAATTCACCCAATGTTACTGTCAGTCTTTCTAACAACACATCCATCAACGTCAGCTATTCAGAAATTTTTGTTGCTACATCTAACGGTGTTGTTGGAGCTGGATTCAGTGAGCAGTCATGGAATATCACAAACTCGTCCGGAAATTTTTTCTATCGATCCAGCTTCTATTTGAAAACCATTAGTGGTTCTGACCTTTCGGATACATACAGAAAGATCATGAACCTTAGCGACCAGGTCTCAGTTGGCGGGGATTCCACTCCGTCGATACCTGTGAGTGTTGTTGTTCAGATAAGTCATTATAACGGGTCGGTCTCGATGCTCAGCCTGAGAAATATAACAAGCATGGTAAACGGTTCAATCTCCAATATCAATACTTCTACGCTCAAGCTTTCTTTCGGCTTATATTTCAACTTGACACAGCAAATTGTCGGGAACGGCTCCGTAACTGTAGTCCTTGTCCAGGCAATAAAAGGCGGTAGCAGCATCAATTCATTCGATGCAAAGGAAGTAGACGCATATGAGAATTCTTCGGATCTTGGAAATGGCGTCGCCCTTTTGAATAACTCTTTGTCCGATCTCAGGGCCGTCTACTGGTGGAACAATAATTATACCTACAACGGAAACAATGCATCTGATCATGCGTTGTTGATCCCGGGTGAAAGTTCAACAAGCATTGCTTTTGTCTTCAAGACGCATGCGGCCATCGGACAGTATTCACTGTATCAGGATCCATACCTTTCTGTTAATGGAGCAAACCTTGCCACAGGAAAGATACAGGTTGTGACTCGAATCGTGGTTAACTTCCTGCTGCAACACGTAGAATTCTTCGGAGCAGGCATTGCAGTTGGATCTGTGACTCTTGCTCTTCTATACAGTGTATACAGAAAAGACAGAATAAAACTCTAGAGTTCGTCCAGCATCTTGAATATCGAATACGCTATAGAATCTATGAAACTCCTGCTGTATCTCTTCAGGAACTTGATAATAACATCTTTATCATTAAGGGTAACACGGACTATGTCCGGACCCAGATCATATGAAATAATATTATCCTCTTTCATTGCATCGAGAATCCTTATAACTCTCGCTCCGGGCCTGTGGATCTCACTCTTCCCATCCAGCGCTGCCCGTATCAAAATCTCTTTAGAAACCTGATTACGCATGTGAAGGGCAATTCTCCGCTCAAGCATCGTGTCTGCTGTGCTTGAAAAGAACCTCACCAAATGCTCGTCCTTCATAGAATATATTTCGCCCTTTCTTTCCAACTGGTACAGATGATAGTCCAGCTTTCCTACCGCTGCTCCTGTTCTTCTCTGCAGCTCCCTGAAGTGGAGCCCGGGATTTTGGGTAATGACATCGAGCAGTTTGGTTCGGAAGGTATCGTTTTCTTTCAACTGCGCATACCCTTGAGTATCATAGTGTACATCACTACAAGTATCGCAAAGGCAAGTATGATTCCCGGGTAGGCGCCGGGCACATTAATATAGCCAAGGAGTTCAAGAGACACGAAAACGAGGTACACCATAAAGAATACAGATATGGTAAATAATGCATAGAGGATTCTGACAGCCCTCATTCTTAGTGTACGTACTATGCCAAGCAAAAAGACTATGTTTATAAACAGTGAAATACCGAG
>JAJZOM010000183.1 GCA_021811505.1 Thermoplasmata archaeon
GCCTCGGAACATCGATACATGGTTATAACGACGACGTGCTTATTGAGATAATCAGAGAATGTGCACCGGACAAAGTTTTTCTGGCGGAAGTGACAAAGAAGGACTTCGTAAAGGAATTCAAGATATCCAGATTCTTTGAGAAATTCCAGGCGGTGATAAATGTCCCATTGATCCCGGTTGGTCTGGATATTACGATATATGAGGAATTCAGAAAGAAGTTCTCCGCTGAAAACGTTAACACCCCGGAACTTGCTATAAAGAAAAACATGCTTGATCTAATTGATAATACAATATTCAACTATCTGGCACATTACTGGAAAGGGCCAGAAACAGTTAATTCCGAAGTTACCGATTCACTTTTCAGGGCAAAACATAAACTGTTTTCTTCGGTGTTTTATGATCTGGAAAAAGGTTTCTGGGAAGACAGGCACAGCAATATCGTGGATAATATCAGGAAAATGAAGCCCGGAAACTCTTCTGTAATCATATCTGGAGTTGAAAGCCGATACTGGTTCAAAGACCACATTGATGATCTGTTAAACGGCGATCCATGATGAAACTATATATCCATCAATTAAATACAGACTAGCTGGCTAATTAAGTTAGGCACTACAGAATTAGTGATGTTGAAATGACAATATTTCAGGGAAAATCCAGAAAGAAATTTACGGGAGGAAAACTTAAAGCCTCACGTACAAAGAAGAGATTCGAACTCGGCAGAGAGCCCACACTTACAAGAATTGGTCCCGAGGCCAGAAAAGTTATGAGAATAATGGGCGGAACCAAAAAAGCGGTTTTGATGAGAGCAGAATCTGCAAATGTCTACGTCCCCGGTGAGAAAATTACGAAGAAAGTGAAGATTCAGACTGTTAAGGAAAACCCGGCCAATCCTCACCACGTCCAGAGAAACATTATGTCAAAAGGCACAGTCATACTCACGGAACTGGGCGAGGCGAGGATTACGTCAAGACCTGGACAGGACGGAATAGTCAACGCAGTTTTGCTATGACTCTTACGCTATTTTCACAATATTTTAATCCCAAAATTTCAAAATCCATGGGTAGACGAATCCCCATAGGGCCTGCTAGGAATTTTTCTGACAACAAACTTGAAGAGATTCTGAGGTCTCTCAATTTCCACTTCGAAGTCAGAGAAGGAGCTTATCCAAGAATTCCATGGGAGAAAAGTAAAATTTATGTTATAGAGGCCAACGTCAAGAAATCAACCCTTCTTAAGCTTATCGAGCGGCGGCTTGGGTGACTTTTTCCATTTTTTATAAGTATAATATTGCAAAGGATGTTTTAGCCAGTCCTTGTTGCAGATAGGATCATCGCCCTTGTAGCAAAGGTGGTTCGACTGGAGTACAGAACACTTCGGCGGAGAATACTCCGTGCTTGAAATTCCACCAGTAACGTGGTTCACCTGATATGTGGTCAGACGTTCGTTAAAGTCTGGAGCGGTTTTGAACAGCCCTATGATACCGTCATTGTCCATGCCGATCTTGTGCAGGAAACTTACCATGGTGAATCTTGCCATGTGCGGAAGATTAACTCCATCCCTCATCTGTGATATATATTCCTTGATGCATGGCGGAAAAATCGTGAAATCAACCTCTCCAAGATCAATGTCTTTCTTTATTCCAGAGTTTTTCAGCTTCTCGACAATTTCCTGAATATTATCTGAAAGGGGATACAGAAATTTTGCAGTATCTTCTTTGTCTATGGTGGCATAAGCCTCAAACGCCTTCCTGACAAAAGCCTCCCTGATAACTTTGACGGCAGATTCCCTGTCTGTGTAGACGATTCCATGGTGAATGCTCTGATAAACGAGCCTATACCTGTATCCGCTCAACCTCGAAGTGTGCATGACAAAGGTGCCCAGTGGAATCCTGAAAAGATCATCTTCATCGGAGAATTCCATTTCAACTCCGTATCTTCTGGCATAATCCGGCACATCCTCCGCGTGTAAGCGTTCAGAAGTGAGAAACCTCTCCAGGAGGTCACGGGAATGATTTATGGCCCTTGAAGTCAGAAGCGGTTCGTCTATATATTTTAGAATCCACAGGGAAAGCGGCAGGCTTCCCAGATCATTGATCGCAGTAACTTCCCTGTTTTCGGTATCATCCATTGCCTCGATGATAAGCCGCATTGCGATCCTCCTTAAGCGACCGCTATCCGGATCGTTTGAACTGAGAAGGATATCGATGCGATCCCTGTCAACATCCAGGTACGGGTTTCCAGTCTGAGATATCATCACGAGATTTCCAGTAGTTCCCTAGGGGCGGTACTTATAAGCTCATATCCGTCTTTCTTCACGATTACGTCATCCTCGATTCTGACTCCACCTACTTTGGGTAGGTAGATTCCAGGCTCAACCGTAACAACCATATTTTCCTTCAGTGGGAAATCAAGGTTCGCAGAAAGTGCAGGATGATCGTGTACATCCATGCCAAGGCCATGTCCCAGTGAGTGTATGAATCTACCCTTATATTTTGAGTCGTCAATGACCTTTCTGGCAGCGAGATCAACATCCTTTCCGTTGACATTTTCCCGTATCTTCTTCATGCCCTCTGCCTGTGCCTTGAGCACAATATTGTACATCTCACGCTGTTCGTCGTTCGCCCTTCCAAAGACAACGGTTCTTGTTATGTCGGAGCAGTATCTCCTGTATCTTGCACCGAAATCGATCAGCACAAATTCATTTTTTTTCAGTTTCCTGTTACCCGGAGAGTAGTGCGGCATTGAAGCGTTCTCCCCGAAAGCAACTATTGTGCTGAACGAGGGTTCTGAAGCCCCGAGTTTCATCATCTCATACGCTATCAGGGATGACAGTTCACTCTCCGTCATCCCTTCCTTCAGTTTGTGCGATACGTTCTCAAAAGCTTCACTGCCTATTCTGGCAGCTTCCCTGATCCGTTGGAGCTCTTCCGGCGATTTCATTCTCCTTGATTCCATGATCGATCCGGATACGTCTATGAACTCCTTATCGGGAATCATTCTCATAAGTTCCCTGTAATGTTCCATTGTAAGCGATGAATAGTTCAGCCCCACAACGTTCGATGACTTGAGGCCGTCCTTTATTATCCTCTCGAAATCAGACTTGCCATTGGCGATCATGACCTCAAGGCCAGTTTTTCTTGCGGTTTCTTCTTCCAGTGTGGATGTGATTATTTTGATCTCATCTGGCTTGACAATTAGTGCAGACCCCTCAAATAACCCTCCGTCCACTCCAGTTAGATAAAAGAACGTCTTGTCCACTGAATTTTCATTTCCCTGCAATATCAGTATAGCGTCAGTCTCCCTGGCATAGTCGAAAATATTGTTGAAACTCATAATATCAATTGACAATTACTAAGCCGTTAAAATGTTTTGGAGCTATTTATGTTTCAGGAGGTTCAGTTAAAAATTTATCCATTTTCTCACTTCACCGTTGTTGAGAATCACTGAAATCTTTCACAGCATTCAGGGAGAAGGCACTCTGATCGGACTCCCAATGCTATTTATAAGAACAAACAGGTGCAACCTCAGATGCAGATGGTGTGATTCGACATATACATTTTCAGGCGGATATGAGATGACACTTGACGAAATCATGGAAAAGATTTACGCGAGTCCGGCGGAATGGATCTGCCTGACCGGTGGTGAACCTCTTCTTCAAAGGGAATCGGTGGAGCTGATTGAACGTGCAGGAAGTGCCGGAAGGAAAGTTCTGCTTGAAACTGGAGGGTCACTGAGCTTAAAGGATTATACAGAACTGGACAACCTTACAATCGACATGGATGTAAAGACTCCCTCATCAGGAGAACAGGCGAGCCTGTACAGGAACAATCTCGATTATCTCAGGCGAGGAGATTATATCAAGTTTGTAGTGGCTGATCATGTTGATCTCACATATGCCCTCAATTTCATCCGCAATGGGAAAATGAAGTTCGGGGTTGTGTTGCAGCCTGCCTGGGGAACAGACCTGAAATGGCTGGCGGAAAAGGTTCTTGAATCACATCTGAATGTAAGGGTTCTTCCGCAG